>DEPT01000022.1:67228-70069 GCA_002358905.1 Akkermansiaceae bacterium UBA3385 | reverse complement strand
GCCACCGGGTTATTCTTCGCGGCTGCTACTACCGGAGTCTCTGCGGCCACGGCCTTCTGCTGCGTCTGCGGATTCCACTTACCTGTCACGGTCAGCGTCAGTGCCTTGCCCGTGTTCGTGATGGTGCAGTCATCCGCATCCACACCGAAGATGGAGTAGTAGTCCTTGCTGCCGCTGTAGGAACCAAAGGTCAGCACCTTGTAGGTCTTGCCCTGCACGAAGCTGTAGTTCAGAATGATGCTGCTGCCTTCATTAAGCGTAAGTGCGCCCTTCACCTTCAAAGTCACCGGCTTGCTGCCGGTCATGGTCAGCATACCATCCTTCTTGATGGTGAGGCTGCCCGCGCTCAGCTTGCCGCTCAGCGTGAGCGAAGAGCCACTGCCGATGGTCAGATTCTGCTTTACGGTCAGATTCTGCGGCTTGGCTGCAGTAAGGGTCAGGCTGGAGTTATTATTCAGCGTCATGTTCACCGAGCTGAACTTGCCGTTAATAGTGGCCGTGGAGTTATTCAAGGTAGCATTACCCTTCAGGGACACACTCTGAGGCTTGGCATTTTTCAGCACGAGCGAGGAATCCGTCACGTTCAGGTTCACAGCACTCAGCTTACCATTCAGCTGCACGGTAGATTCACCCTTCAGCGTCATATCACCCTTGAGGGAAACAGCGGCGGGCTTGGAAGCGCTGGTCTTGAAGGTGCCATCATTCACCGTGAGCGACTTGGCACTCAGCTTGCCACCCAGATTCAGAGAAGCATCCTCCTCCACGGTGACAACAGAAGCCTTGCTGTTCATGCTCAGCCCCTTGGCGCTGGTGGTCAGTGTGCCACCAGCTGTTACATTAAGGCTATTGGTAGTAATCTTGCCCTTGTCGCCCAGTTTCACATTGTCGGTGACTTCCGTCTTACCGGTGCCGGAGAGCGTGCCATTCACCGTGCCACTCTCCAAGGTGGCGGTCTTGCTGATATTGAGCGTGGAGCCCTTCTGCAGTTCGCCACCCTCCAGCGTATAGGTACCGGTAAACTTCTTACCGCTCTTGATGGCGGCTGATTTCTCCTGCACTATGTCGTTGGCAATGACCTTGGAACCCAGATTCAGCGTACCTCCCTGCAAGTACACATCTCCCTTGCCCAGAGAGGTGGTACCCTTCACCTTGATGGTACCGGCCAACAGATAAGTATCACCTGTCCAGCTGCTGTTACCGTCATTCAGCGTCAGGGTACCCTTGCCCTTCTTGGACAGGTCGCCCTCGCCAACAAGCGAGCCACCTTTCTTCTTATCTCCCTTCAGGGTGAGATTCTTATCGACATTCACCGTGATGGCACCGGCGTTCACCTTACCCACCAAGGTAAGGGTACCTTTACCGTTCAGAATCACCTCCATGCTCTTATCGATATCGCTGCTGACCAGCGCCGAATCACCGGGACGGAACGGCTTCAGCTGTTCCGGCTTATCCGGCGTCACAGGTGTATCCGGCATCTCCGGTTCATCTCCACCAGGCAGCTCACCACCGGGTTCGTCCCCGCCGGGCAATTCGCCACCGGGTTCATCTTCACCAGGCAGCTCGCCGCCTGGTTCGTCTCCTCCAGGCAGTTCGCCTCCGGGTTCATCTCCCCCAGGCAGCTCACCACCAGGTTCGTCCCCCCCAGGCAGTTCACCACCAGGTTCATCTCCGCCGGGTGTATCCGGCAGCTCCGGTTCCTCCGGGGGCTCTGGAATTTCCGGAAGAGGCGGCAACGCCGAAAGTAGCTGCCCCGAATAATTGAAGCACAGTGTATTATCCACCCATTCAAAATCTGAAGAGGTGTAGGAACCATCTCCCATCTGCAGAATCTCATTACTCCAGTTCTCTACTGCGCCGAAATCCGATACTTGCAGCAACATATACTGGCCATGCACCAGACTGCTATCAGCAGTATTAATATTTAAGGTAATGCTCCCGCTCAGAGTCAACGTCCCGGTGTGCGTAAGCACTGCAGTCGAGAGATTATCCGCACTAATATCAAAAGTGAAGGCACTACCAGATTTCATCACAAGATCCCCTCCGGTCGTGTTAATTCCCTGCAGTGACAAGGCGGTGCTGCGGTTGAATGTCATCTTATTGCGAGTATGCCGCAGAGATGCATTACTCAAACGCACCACGGCTCCGGAATCCTCGTGGGCTGTAATGCCGTAGCCCTTGTAGACAGCCCCATCCTCTACACGGAGACGACCGCCGTAGAGATTAGTCATGGCATTCACCACCGTGATGCGGGAATTAAGAATTTCCTGAGCTGTAGCCGTTCGCCCGGCTCCGGCTGCTTCCAGCAGGTCATTCAGGTGCTGCTCCGTATACTTACCGGTAAAGATGATATCACCCTGTTGCCTGATGGTGACAGAGGAGCCGTCTTCTGCCTGATAGGTATAATCCTGATTCAGATTCACCGTAACGCCGGAGTCGATATAGACAGAATCGTAGAACGTGATACTCTTCCCCGCTGCGGCAGAAAGAGATATCTCATTACCGTATGCATAAATACTGCACAGGCGGTAGCTGCTGCCGGATTTTTCCACATTTTTCTCAAAAAGAACCGAATCATTGTTGCGGATGCTCAGGTCGCCTAGTGTATAAATCGCGCCGCCGGAGGCGGAGGAGCCTTCCGAATGAGCCATATTCCCGCTGAAGGTCACGCTGCCGTTATCGTTCAGTGTGATGGAACTGCCAGTCCCCCCATAAATCGCACCGCCACGGACATAGGCAGACCTGTTAGTACTGCGCGCAGTGTTCCCGCTGAAGGTTACATCCTCGTTCCCCTCCATCGTCGTCACAGTACCATGAATCGCGCCTCCATAGACAGAGACGGAG
>DEPT01000022.1:66595-67107 GCA_002358905.1 Akkermansiaceae bacterium UBA3385 | reverse complement strand
GACGATGCCGTATTCCTGCTGAAAGTCACATCCCCGTTTTCTGACATCATTACATCACCATAAATCACGCCTCCTTCCACGGATCTGCCAGACGTCTTATTCCCGCTGAAAATCACCTTACCGTTTCCAGACATCAACACATCACCACAAATCGCGCCGCCATAGGCAGAGCCGTCATAGGCAGAGGAGCCGAAACTAGCCGACGTTGCCGTATTCCCGCTGAAGGATACAGTCCTGTTGTCCTCCATTGACACGTCACCATAAATCGCGCCACCGCCGGTGTCGTAGCCATCATACGAACTTGCCTTATTCTCGCTAAAGGTCACGCTCCCGTTATGGTTTAACGAGATAGTACCGCCAGCACCCCCATAAATCGCGCCACCGCGGGTGTCGTAGTCATCATACGAACTTGTCTCATTTCCGTTGAAGGTCACACTACCATTATGGTTCAGCGTAATGGAACCGCCAGCCCCCCCATATATCGCGCCGCCATCGTCGGACGCCATATTCCC
>DEPT01000022.1:0-66478 GCA_002358905.1 Akkermansiaceae bacterium UBA3385 | reverse complement strand
GCAGTTATGGTTCAATGTGATAGAACTGCCAGACTCACCATAAATCGCTCCACCATAGACATTGTAGGAAACAGATGAGATATTCCTCTCAAACTCTACACTCTCATAATGATGCCAGAGAACATCACCCGCAAGTCTTTCTTTGTAGTTAACCGAGCCATTAAAATAACGACGAAAATTATCTTCGTCATAATTTAATATCAACAGATTGTCCACCCAGGTAAACGAATCTGACGTGTATGAGTTACCCTGTACTATCAGATTAGCTGTGTTCCAACCGGAAACATCATCCGACACATACAGCAGAACATCATTGGAACCATACGCGTGATCCCCGAGTCCTAAAAATACGTTAGCTGCAAGGCTAAAGGAACCTATGATACCCGTCGTACTATAGCCAAGGGTATTATCAAACACCAATGAACTACCGCCCAGCATCTGTACCGAGCCGGCAATGGTATTAGTGCCGGCCAGTTCCAGCGTGGTGCCAGGGTGGAAGATAAGATTATAGCCGATATGGCTCAGCGTAGCATTCTGCACACGCACGGTAGCGGCAGAATCCTCCATAGCAGTAATGCCGCGCCCCCGATAAATGGCACCATCCTCGACGCCCAGAAGCCCGCCGTAAAGGTTGGTCAGCGTATTTACCTGAGTCATGCGGGAGAGGTGGATTTCCTCCTCGGTTCCCGCCACATTCCCCTTCACGGTATAGAGATTGGCCACCGTAGTCGCACCGGTGAAGATAATATCGCCTTGCTGAGCCTCACCTTCATAAGGTTCATTCAGCTTGAAGGTGCTGCCTTCGCCGATGTAAATAGAATCCCAAAAAGTGATACGCTTCCCTGCTGCGGCGGAAAGAGATATATCAGCGCCACTGCCCTCACCAGCATAAATACAGCGAAGGCGGTAATCCCCATTCCTCACCTCGGCATTCTGGAAAAACTCCACCGAGTCATTATTCCGGATACTCAGATTACCGGTTGTATAAATCGCGCCGCCATACACCTCATTGCAGGTACTGCTCGCCGTATTCCCGCTGAAAGTCATGCTCACATTGTTACTCAGAGTTATCGAACTTGACGCCTCTCCATGAATCGCGCCGCCATTGGCAGAGTAGGAGGACGATGCAGTATTCCCACTAAAGGTCACAGTCCCGTTGCCCGTCATCGTCACTCCGCCATAAATCGCGCCGCCATCGGCCGCGGTCCAGGCGCCGGAGGAAAATGCCGTATTCCCGCCGAAAGTCACATCCCCGTTCCCTTCCATCCTTACATCACCGTAAATCGCGCCGCCATAGACCTCGTTGTAGGAACTGCTCGCCGTATTCCCGCTGAAAGTCATGCTCACATTGTTACTCAGGGTTATCGAACTAGACGAATCTCCATGAATCGCGCCACCGTAGGAAGATGAATTCTCGCTGAAAATCACATCCCCGTTCCCCTCCAGCCTCACATCACCATCAATTGCGCCGCCGTAGGAAGAAGAATTCTCGCTGAAGATCACATCCCCGTTCCCCTCCAGCCTCACGTCACCATAAATCGCGCCGCCGTAAGAAGAAGAATTCTCGCTGAAGGTCACATCCCCGTTGTCCTCCATCGTCACGTCACCACAAATCGCGCCGCCATAGGCCTCGTTATAGGTACTGCTCGCCGTATTCCCGCTGAAGGTCACATCCCCGTTGTCCTCCATCGTCACGTCGCCATAAATCGCGCCGCCATAGACCTCGTTGAAGGTACTGCTCACCGTATTCCCGCTGAAGCCCACATCCCCGTTGTCCTCCATCGTCACCCAACCATAAATCGCACCGCCATAGGCAGACTTGGGACTAGATGCCATATTCCCGCTGAAGCTCACTTCCTCGTTGTCCGCCATCGTCATCCCCCCATAAATCGCGCCGCCTCGGGCGTAGGAGGAAGAGGAGGAGACCGCATTCTGGCTGAAGCTCACGCTCCCGTTGTTGCTCAGCATGAAATTGTTTCCATTATAAATCGCCCCGCCGTAGGCATAGTCAGAGGTGGAAACCGCATTCTGGCTGAAGCTCACACTCCCGTTGTTACTCAGCATGATGTTGCCATAATGGGGCACATAAATCGCGCCGCCGCAGGCGTAGTGGGAAGAGCCGTAGGAGTCGTAGAAGGGAAGCGCATTCTGGCTGAAGCTCACGCTCCCGTTATTGCTCAGCGTAACGTCGTCACCATAAATCGCGCCGCCGTAAGCGTCACTGCCTGACGCCGTATTCCCGCTGAATGTCACACTCCCGTTGTTGCTCAGCGTAACGTCGTCACCATTAATCGCGCCGCCGTAGGCGTCGTCATCGGAGGAAGACGCCGTGTTCCCTTCAAATACCACGCTCCCGTTATCGATCAGCGTGATGGTGCTGGAAGAGCCCCCATAAATCGCGCCGCCGGAGGCGTAGGAGTCGACTGCATACTCTATATTCTCAAAACTGACTCCGGCATAATACTGATAAGCAGAGGGATTCTCCTGCCGGGTTGTAATTGTGTTCGCATCCTTTACCGTTTCATTGTGCAGCACCATCTGGAGAGCACCATGATTCAGCTGCAAGGTACCATTTGCCCAGAAACCGGAGCCGGGTTGGGTGGCGTCGAAGTAGCGGGATGCGGCATTGTTAGTAGAATCCAGGCTAATGACATTGCCCTGAGCATCGAGCAGCTCGGAAACGCCGGTGAGGAGGATGTAGGTCTTGCCATCTCCCTCTCCGCAGGAGGAAAGCTGCAGTGTGGTGCCGCCGCTGAGTTGGAGGGAGCCGTTGTTCAGATTCGGAATTGTGGATTCATCCGCAAAATCGAGGGAAAGAGAATCATCCCCGCCCAAAGTGAGGGTGGCGGCCGATATTGTCTGTGCAAACGAAGTTACTACAGCCAGCATACAGGCAATGATGGCTTTACGAAGCAAAACAGGCAGGTGGAGTTTCATAGGAAAATGACGAATTGCGAGAGATGAATTGACCGGCTTGACTTAGGTGTATCATTTTACACCTCGGCAGCTCGCATATCAAGGTAAAAAGGCTGCATGGACGCGCAAATAAGCCCAGGTGAATAGTGAATAATGAATAGTGAATAATGAATAGTGATTAGTTGAGATTTATCGGCGAGCGTGGTGGCATCCTGTCATGCTTTGCATTTTGCTTGTTAAGTGGAAGGCAACAGGTTAGACTCTGGTTGTGTGATGCGTATCATTCTGACGACCATTCTTGCCCTTCTTGTCTGTTTTCCTGCGGCGACAGGTCAACAGCTCAAGCAACGCAGAATGGGGCGGAGCCTGCATAGCGTTTACCCATGGTGGAAGAGCATGCAGAGTGCCATTATGTCCATGCAGCGTCTGGGGGCGGGCGGATACAGCACAGAGGATTCCGCTAAACAGGCGCTGGTCGACTCCTTTACCTGGAATGAGCGATTGAAACGCCCCCTGTTCAACCCGATGGTAGCCCGGCCATCCTTCTGCTCCTCGGCGGTCTGGGTGGCAACGCTTTCCGCGCTTATTCACTGGGAAACGCAGAACCGGTACCACGCTATCTGCCCGGAAGCCTGGCAGGCGCTGATGCCACAGCTGGTGAAAGATGGAGAAGGCCCCTGGGGGTATGCCAATGCCAACGGTCCGGGCTTTGCCCTGCTGGCGCACCGTCTGGGAGCCGGTATCAATTTCACGGATTGGAAGATGGCCCGTCCCTCGGACGTGCTGAAGATTTGGTGGAACGAGCACATCGGCGGACGGGAACGCGGGCACCTGGTCATTCTGGTCAAGGATGAGGGGGATACAGCCTGTGTGTGGTCATCGCACAAGGCTCGGGACGGCCAGCCCGCGGGCTACGGCATACGCCGCATACCGAAAAGCGCCATGAAGCGGGTGCTGTTCACGCGTATCACACGCCCGGCGGCATTCAACCGGGCGCACAAGCTGCCGGATGAGCCGTGGCTGACGCAGCTGATGTACGAGGATACCAGCTGGGAGGAATGCGTGAAGCGCTGCGGAATCCGGAATTAATCCAGCACCGGGGGGCATTCCCCTACGCGCACATAGTCCATGCCACCGGCAATGGCTGCCTGAATGCCGGGTTCGGCATCTTCGAACACCACGCATTCGCGCGGATTCACGCCCATGCGCTCCGCACAAAGCAGGAAGATATCCGGGCGGGGTTTGCCATAACCAGGGGGGACATCGGCAGGTGTCACCATGATGCTGAACAAGTCGTCCACACCGGCAGATTGGAGGGTTTCCATGGCACCGGCAGGCATGCTGCCTGTGCCGATGGCATAAGGAATGCCCTGTTCTTTCAGGCGGCGGACAAGCTCAATGGTTTCCGCTATGACAGGAAGTGTTTCATTCTGCAGGAGCCAGGCATAGCGGTTGCGCTTGTCATCGGCCACGGTTTCAGGCTCCATGCAGAGGCCGTAGGTGGCATTGAGGTCGGCCACGATATCCGGTGCAGCCATGCCGCCATGTGCCACAAACTCGTGCCAGCGGAACACCTCCGGGGGAGCTCCGTGTTCGCGCAGTGCCCAACGCCAGGCTTTGTAGTGAACAGGCATGCTGTCCACCAGGGTGCCATCCAGATCAAAAATATAGCCGGCGTATGTCTTTTCCGGCAGAATCACGCGTGTACTCATTCTCCCTGAAGGTCAAATTTTTCTACGAACTGCTGCAAGTCGTTATCCTTACCGAAAAGCACCAGAACATCGCCCGCCTGGAACTCCAGGTTGGCATCCGGCGTATCAATCACAGGCTGCTCAGGTTCGGAAAGCACATCATCAGACGAGGGGTTCTCCTTTTCCTTACCACGGCGCACAGTGAGCAGGTTCAGGTGGAATTCGGAGCGCAGACCAACATCCATCAGCTTACGGCCCACCCATTCCTCCGGCAGACGCACGTCTACCAGCGAGTGGGTGGCATCGATACGGCGCAGGCGCATCATGCCTTCATTAGTGAAGCGGGCAGCCAGCTGGCGGGCAGCCACATCTTCCACGCGGATGAGGTCGCTCACGCCGATGAGCTTGAGGAGTTTGCCGTGCAGTTCATTCACGCTGCGGGTCATGAGGTTGGTTGCGCCCAGTTCCTTGAGCTGAGCCGTAATGAGGAGGTTCCGCTCAAACTGCTCACCCACAGCAACGATGACGTAGGTATCCTCGCCCACCAGCTCCAGCTGGCGCAGCACGCGGATATCGGTGGCATCGCCCACGAGGGCGTAGGTTACGCGGTCCTTCAATTCGGTGATGATGGATTCTCGTTCATCGAGAATGGTGACTTCGAAGCCGAGGTCTGCCAGGTGCAGAGCCAGAGCGCGGCCGAACTGTCCAATACCGATAATGACGAATTTCATAATACTTTATCAATTGAGGGGTAAACGGGTTTCCGGCAAGCGGATGGGTGAGGGTTCCTGCTGGCGGATGAAGATGAGCATGAAGGTGAACATGCCCACACGACCGAACAGCATGTTAAGCGTGATGATAAACTTGGAGATATCGGAAATCTGAGGCAGAGCCCCCAGCTCGAATCCGGTAGTGGTATAAGCGCTGATTTCCATGAAGAGAAGCTTTACCACCCCCTGAGGTTGCTGCGCCACGGCAGGTTCCAGCAGCATGAGCAACAGAGATGTGAACACTATCCATAAAATAGAAAGCACCACCGTGGCCATGGCGCGTTCCACTGTGTTGCGGGCTATGCGGCGGTTGTGCATCTCCACGTCCTGCTTACCCTGCAGCACGCGGTATACCTCCAGCAGACATAAGGCAAAAACCGGTGCATACACACCACCGCCTGTGCCAGCCGGGTTGCCACCCACAAACATGAGGAAAGCAAGGAAAAGCTGGTACACCGGGCCATATTCCCCGATATCGGAAAGAGCAAAGCCGGCAGAACGCCCCACGGCATTCCACAATGACTCCCACAGATTAAACGACCCGTGAGCCTGATGAACGGACGGCTCAAAGGCAGCCAGCAAGGTAAGCCCCGTTGTGCCGACAAGCATCACAATCAGCATGACCCGCAGTACCAGCCAGGAGTTGGTGCTCCAGCGTCTGGCGCTTCGTTTGCCGGCAAAATGGTTCTTCAGGCGGGTGATGCCTTCCAGATACACACCGAAGCCAACGGTACCCACCAGCACAAGCAGCATCATGACAAACTGCACGGCCCGGCAGTCCGCCACACCGGTCTGTTCCATTCCCGACGGGAAGATATTGATACCGGCATTACAGAAAGCGGAAACAGCATGAAAAACGGCATATCCGAGCAGATGGTCCTGGGGGAACCCGGGTATTCCCTTCCAGATATAGTACAGGCACGCGGCCCCCACACCTTCAGCAAGGAGGGTGACAAAGAACACGGCCCGCAGGAGCGAAGGCACCACATTAACGCCCTGCTGGTCCAGCATACCGGATACGGATACGCTGTCGCGCACGGCCAGGCGCTTGCCCACCATCATGAGGACAAAATACGAAAAGGTCATCACACCGATAGCACCCACCTGAATATCCAGCAGGAGCACCAGCTTACCCAGCGGCGTGAAGGTAGATGCCACGTCCACACTGGTCAGGCCGGTAATGGAAGTAGCAGAAGCACAAGTGAAGAGTGCATCCACCGGCGAAAGCGGTACATGCGTGGCTCCCGGAGTAAGTAGCAAGAGTGTGCTCACCAGCACCAGCACCACCATATAGGTGAAGAAGCGGACGGCCGGAGACCAGCGGCTGCCGCCTTTTACCGGGCTGGAGCGGCGGGCGCGGATAATGCTGCCCAAGGTACCGATGGAAAAACCACCCACCAGGAAACTGCAGACCAGACTGGCCAGGAATACCCAGCGGTCAAAAACCTCCCACACACCACCGTAGAAAAGAGTGGATGCCACCAGCCCCACAAACAGCTGCACCCAGAGAAAACGCCCCGGCACACCATAGCGCATCCACTCACGCACAAAATGCAGCAGTACCACCAGCGTATTAAACCAGACCAGGCCACAGAGCATCAGATGAGATGCCGCCACAAAGGCATGACGACTGGCCGGGGTATTGGCAACACCTTCGAAACAAGCTTCCCACAGAACAACGAAAAGCACCAGAATACCGGATATCAACTCCGGCAATTCCAGTACCCTGTGGCGGTGTGTTCTCTGTGTTTGCGGTCTCACGCGGATGTATTATACCAGATTCAAACGCATTTGGCAAGACATGCGCAAAGAACGGACACGGGATGCAGTTTTTCGCATCTGAGACTTCACAGCATCAATAAAAAAACGGCACTGAATCCAGAGGGATACAGTGCCGTGAAAAGAACAGCGTCGCTTGCGGACGTGGCCTAAGCGCGCAGCTTAGGACTTGTAACGCAAACGCTTCTTGTGGCGGTTCTGGCGCATGCGCTTGCTGCGCTTGTGCTTGTTAATCTTGGCCTTACGTCTCTTCTTAAGCGATCCCATAATGATTTATGTGTCGTTTGTGGTTTTCTCGTTTGGGAGAATTGTCGGTTAGCCGGCGGCTAACGGGGGAATATGTAACTATTTTTTGCAGGAAAAGTCAAGTCGAAAGCGAATTTTAAGACGGATTTTATGACCTTTCTGTCATGACCAGTTCATACCAGGCATGCAGAATTTCCATGACACCCGTGGAGGATGAGATAAAACCACCATTTTTCCGAAGCCAGGCAATGACGTCCGGATGAGCATTTGCCGGAGCACCACAGAAAGCCAGGGGAAAGAGACGGAACGCATGTAAATCATTATGCCCATCACCTATCATGACCCAGTTAGTGGAGGGAACCTGCCATTCCGCAGCTACGGCCTGCAGGGCGGAGCCTTTGCAATAACGGGCATCCGCCAGGCGCATGTATCGCCCTGCCCGCTGCGGCGTCACGCCATGAAGTCCCGCGAGAAAAGGCTCCAAAAAAGCCATAATGGAATCCATGGTTTCCGAATCAACCGCTTCTACGGAAAGGGGATCCGTGGGTGCAATAATCCACTGCAAGGAAGGCAGCAAACGGCGAAGCTGGCTGAGCTGTTCATGAAAAAGCGGCATCACACGCGCGCGCACCTGCATGTTGTGCTCGTGGCAACGGGTGTTGTGGGCAAGCAGTGGATGCACGCTGCCATCCGGCCGTGCCACATAAGCATATCGCTCACATGTGCAAATGAAGTCCGGCAGGAACGGTGCCCCGGGAAGAAGCTCACTACAAAGATACGGTAAGGTCCGGCCCGTATTGATTCCCCAATACACACCGAAACGACGCCAGTGCCGCATCAGATCATAAAATTCAGAGGGAACAGGATTAGTCGGGTCATGGGTACGAAGGGTTTCATCATAATCCAATGAAATCAGCCAGCGGCACGGCTTGCAGAACGGCAAAGCGCTGCCCGGCAGCACCTGACCTTCCTCAACGACCATTTTTACCCTTTTTCTGATTCTGTTCAGCTTTCTTCCGGGCCTCCTCCGCCTTCTTACGTTCTTCCTGAGAAGCACCGACAGGAAGGCGGAAAGCGGGCGTTTCGGGGACCTTGACACCAGCCGCAAGCTGCTGACTGATCTTGGTGGACAAGTCAACCTTGTACTTATAATCGCAGGCACCAGCGGGTAACTCCTCGCCACCGGCGCGCATGTGAATTTCCACACGTCGGTTCAGATTCTGCTGTTCGCGGGTACCGGTAGTAGGCGCAAGCGGCATGGAACTGCCACAGGAACGCACATACACATTTTCCACAGGAACACCGTTACCGACCAGCCAGGCTCTCACTGCAGCAGCACGCTGCAAGCCGAGCAAGGCATTGTAAGCGGCACCGCCGATACTATCGGTATGCCCCTCAATCACGAAATAGGTATGAGGATTCTTCTGAATGAGTGCAGCCAACTGCAGCATGGTGATACGAGCCGAATTCTTGAGCTGGCATTCATTAAAACCGAACAGGACATCCGCCCCAAGACGAGCAACACCAGAACCAGAGCCCAGATGCTCCTCACCCATCAACTGAGCGAGACTGCGTGTATCACCAGGCAGGTTCGTGTTTCCGGCCTCACTGGCAGCTTTTCGCAGATCCTGTTCCATGAGGGAGGAAGCATCCTCCAGAACTTCGGTCTGTGCCGTGGCGGCAGCTACAACATCATTGCTGTTCACAGGTGTAGGCTCTGGAATAGCAAGGGCCTCCTCGGTGAGGTCGTGAGCCTGCAGGGATGATAAATCGAGCTGAGCAGGTGGTATTTCACTAACGGGAGTCTGCTCTTCATCGGCATAAACCGGCTCCGCCACGGACAATTCAGTCGGGCCGGGTGCCATCACCAGTTCAGGGACTTCCACATCCAGAATATCGATTTCCTCAGGCTCGTGCTTGATTTCCTCGATTTCCTGGGGTTGATTTTCCACAATTTCCTGTTCCTGCGCTTCTTCCAGTTTCTCCTCCTTGGGCGGAGTTTTAACCACCACGCGGATTGTCTCCTGGTCCTTTACCTCGGCAGGTATGTCTATCAGTTTATCCAGCCCGAGCATGGAAAGAGAGGGAAAATACACCCACAGGAGAGCATGCACTACCACGGCGGCACTGGCAGCCCCCATGGCAATGGGCACCATATCGCGCTGGCGCGTCAGTTCATAACCATTGCGGCGGCGGTTGCCAACGCGCTTGGGAATGTTGAGAGCGCGGTCGATTTCGGCGTAGGAATCCATGTGAGAATGTTTGCTCAAAGTCTGATATGGGAAGAAGTTAAATCTGGGCGGGCGGGATCGCTCACGCGGGGAGTCTGCACAGCATCCACCACCCGGTCATTTATCCAGTGCAGAATGGAACTCATGGCACTGTCCTCATCCTGCAGCAGGCCAACAAGCACAGCGCCGCTCCGGCGATCTCGCCCAAGCTTCATTTCCCGATGCGTGGCCCCGGCGGGGTCATTGTCAGAACGAAGGGTCCACACATCGCGGTGGTCGCTTTTCAGGCGGCGGTATATGGTAAGGGCATCCTTGAAGTTGCTGACGGGACTATCCTGAGCAAGGTTCACAACCAGCACAGGGACATCACGATTCATGTCTGCAGCACGCTCCACTGGTGCCACATCGAAGCTTTCCATGCCTGCAGTGCGGCGAATACGCTGATCCATCAACCACATGACCACCGGGCGCAAAAAGCCTTCGGGCATGGTACGCTCCACCGATTGGCGCAGGGAGGCATAGGCATCTATTGAAACCAGCCCGCGGATACGCGGTTCCGTAGCGGCAGCCTGAAGCAGCAGCGCAGCACCGTACCCCTGCCCGACTGCGGCAAAAACAGGATTCTCCTTACCGGACTGCGCCGTCACGGCATCCAGCAGCATGGGGACATCACGGCATTCCTTGAGGCCATGCGTGCAGTAGGTGCGACGGTCGTCCTTACCCCGTGGCTCCCAGAGGACACAGGTCAACCCGGCCGCTGTCAAGGATTCTGCCACGGGCAGAGCCGAACGGATACCATGGTCCCAGTCTACACACACCAGAACATAGTCAATCTGGTGCAGACGCTCCACCGGGTCATGCATTAAATCGCCGATAACGCTGAGCTGTCGGGATGATTCCTCGCCATCCTTCACCGCAATTACTGCCTGCACATCTTCTCCGTCCCATCCTTTGAATGTAAAAGGCTCCATCTTAAGCCCCGGAGCCTTACGCGGCACATTGGCGTACCCCACATAGGACTGATTCAGGGGATGCAGCACAGGCTGCGCTAAATCATTGACATAAAACCAGGTAGACACACCACCCCACACCGCGGCAATGAGCGCGATACACATGAGGAAACGCCTGGGTTTACGTCTTTTCATAACAACGCGCACACTATACCAAAGCTCTCCCGGTTCGGCAATTGCAAAGTAGTGCATGAGCAAACTTTTTGACGCGCGCACGCGGCGAACGAAACGCTGCATCACTTTTTTCTCGAAAAATGAGTGTTAAGGGTAGACGAGAGTCTGCATGTGGTGTAATATGGTGGCGTGAGCACGAAATGGAAAGTGAAGGAAGTTGAGGAATGCGAATCCACATTCAACGTGGCTCGCAAGCTCCCCGCATGGACAGTAGTCACCGCGCAGCGGCAGACTCGCGGGCGCGGGCGCTTCAACCGTACATGGTTCGGCACCAAGGGAGGTATGTGGGCAACATACAACCTACCGATTAACCCAGACCTGAACCGTCATTGGGGCGTGCTGCCTCTCGTGGCTGGTGCTGCTGTCATCGAAGCGCTCAAGCCATTCAATATCCAGGGGCTGCGTCTTCGCTGGCCGAACGATGTTCTGGTGGGCCGCGCCAAGCTGGCCGGTATTCTGGTAGAACGACCGTCAGCCACCATGGCATCCATCGGCATCGGGATCAATATGTTCAATGACATCAATGAGCTGTCAGGGCGCACATCCGACCCGGTGACACGCTTATTTGATATTGTCCCGACATGTCCCACCATCGCAAAGTTCCGCACCCAACTGGGTGATACCATCGCAAAGCTCTTCCAGCAATTCGTAGAAGAAGGTATAGACAGCATTCTTCCCATACTGGGCACCGCCTGGGGCGAAAGACGCCCTGTGGTGGCTATCACCGATAACGAACGCATCGTCGGCCGCTTCATCGGGGTAGATTTTGATGGTTCACCCATTCTGGAAAGGGCTGATGGCACTCGTTTTGTGGTACCAGGTATCACCGTGAACCAGCTTCAGGAGCTCATCTGATTCAGTCTCTTCACATTTTCCATCCAAAGCCTCGCAAAATTAAGCGGGGCTTTTTCTTTGCACGCGGTCTTGAAAACAAGGCGCGCCTGTGTTAGAATGCGGGCATGGAAATTACGCTGAATTCGCCTCTGGATATGCACCTTCACCTGCGTGACGGCGACATGCTGAAGCTTACTGCACCGCTTTCCGCAGACTTTGCCGGTGCAGTCATCATGCCGAATCTGGTACCGCCGGTCACTTCGGCAGAAATGATGCAATCATATGCGGAGCGCATTACTTCAGCCTTTGACGGCGCAGCCTTTACTCCTTACATGACGCTTTTCTTCACCGCTCTGGGAGAGAAGGAACTACTTGCAGCAAAGGAAACACCGGGATTCTTCGCTTTCAAGCTCTACCCCGCCGGTATCACCACCAACAGTGAAGGAGGAGTTTCCGATATGGGCCAGGCAGATACCACACTCCGACTTATGGAAGAACTGGGGATTCCCCTGCTGGTACATGGTGAAAGTCATGGCTTTGTGATGGACCGTGAGCAGGAATTCCTTTCCGTCTACCGACACTTGGCAACCAAGTACCCCCGGCTGAAGCTGAGCATGGAGCACATTACCACCGCAGAAGCGGTAAAGCTGCTGGATGAGTTCCCCAATATCTGTGCCACCGTGACCCTGCAGCACCTCATCATCACACTGGACGATGTAGCCGGTGGAGCCCTGCGCCCGCACCTGTTCTGCAAACCCATAGCGAAGCGTCCGGAAGACCGTGACGCCCTGCTCCAAGCCGCGCTGAATGGACACCCGAGGCTTTTCTTCGGGTCCGATTCAGCCCCACATCCGCGCTGCAAGAAAGAAGCCTGTGGCTGCGCAGCAGGTGTATTCACAGGACCCGTTGCACTGCCCAAGCTGGCTGAAATCTTTGCCAAGCATGCTGCGCTGGATAATCTGCAGGCATTTGTAAGCGACAATGCATGCAAGTGGTACGGACTCACCCCGGTACAAAAGCAGATAACACTACACAATACCCCCATGGATGTGCCAGCGGTATACCGCAGCTATGGACAGCAGGTGGTTCCGATGTATGCTGGTGAGAGCATAGCCTGGAGCGTGGTACGCTGATGGAAGCAGCCCCCATACCCACAGCAGAGGAGCTTCGCGCTCTACTAGTCGATATTGCATCCACGCACATGCCCTACGGTATGTATGGGCCGGAAAATTATCCACCGGACGGCTGTCCGCTCATGGATTTACCCACCGAATATCTGGATTGGTTCTGGCAAAGGGGCTGGCCGAAAGGCAAGCTGGGGCGTCTCATGGAACAGACGCTGCTCATCAAAAACAGCGGGCTGGACCAACTCTTCACACCATTCAGAAAGGCTGCAGGTGGCCGTCGTAAATTTCCCCGTAAATAACTGACATGAACAAGTTACGTTCCATTATTCTGGCTGCAAGGCCGAAAACGCTTCCCGCCGGTTTTGTGGCGGTCTGGGCAGGTTGTCTCATTGTGTGGAAGTTTCAGCAACACTTCCCGGAAACCGGTATACGATTGAATTGGTGGTTGGCTGCATTCACGGCTCTCAGCTGTGCCTGTATCCAGATTGCCTGCAATTTCTTCAACGATGCCATCGATGCCACAAAAAAGGCAGACACGGAGAAACGACAAGGTCCTCGGCGCATTACCGCCAGCGGCGATATGAGTCCCACCGCAGTGAAGCTCTGGGGCTGTTTCTTCCTGCTGGCTGCTTCAGCTTTCGGCGTCCCGCTGATTCTGGCTCAAGGGTGGCCGGTCCTGCTTATCGGCATTCCGAGTCTGTTCTTTGCATATGGTTACACCGGCGGGCCATGGCCACTGGCGTACCACGGTCTGGGAGAACTCTTTGTCCTGCTGTTCTTCGGACTGGTCGCTGTGGCCGGCACCGTTTTTGTACAGATTGGCTGGCAGCCGGGATTTGCAGAGATATATGCCGCAGCTTTCATTCTCGGCATTCAATGCGGTCTGCTCTCCTGTCTCCTGATTGAAGTGAACAATATCCGTGACCGTAAGGAGGATGCAACCACCGGGAAACGGACTCTTGCTGTGCGACTTGGTGAAAAAAGAGCACGAGGTCTGGCCATGGCATTTCTCATTGCCCCCTATGTCACCCTGAAGCAGACTGCCTTCTTCCTGCCAGGCTTCCAATGGAACCTCGTGTGGTTGGCGGCAATCGTGGTGGGTGGCTACATACTGCTCAAGGTGCGCACCATGCCCGCAGATAAGCGTATGAATGTGCTTCTGGGGCTCTCTTCCCTGCACATGGGGCTGTTCCTGCTGGCTCTCACCCTCTGATTTTCCACTGAAGATGAAACACTACCTGTTATCCTTCCTGTCCCTGACGCTGGTATGCTGCACGCAGAACCAGCTCATCCTCGACCCTTTTGATGAAGGTGAAAGCCTTATAGTGCAGGATGACGACGCTATCGCAGAGTTCGAAGCCATCATGGCCGATATTAATACTCCGGAACGCGTGTATCAATCGAAAACATCTAAAGACAGCAGCTTCTTCGACTCGCTGGATGTCATCAACACTTGCCAGTATACGCAACCACGACTCGGAATCTGCCGCAACGGCGACAGGGAATACTACTACCATATTGAAGAGGATGCGAACGGCACCCTGCTCACAGACCTCGACCAAGGCATCACCGACTACGTTGTCACACCAGAGAAATACGAGCAGATTCGTGAATATATCCGCCTGCATACCCCCGTACCCGAGGACTATACGCCAGCTCCGGAAGAGGACGCACCCCTGGAAAACGAGGAGGAATCCTGATTCCCGCCCCCACGTATGAGCAGATATATTCCCCACACCCTGCTGATTTCGATACTCGCTCTGACAGCGTGGTCATTCATCAACCCACACGATATGCAGGTGTGGTGGACCGAAATGACGCCAGTCATTCTGCTTGTTTCTGCTATGGTCGGCACATTCAGAACAATTTCTCTTTCCAACACAGCCTACATCTGCCTTTTCATGTGGTGCGCCATGCAGATTATCGGTGCACACTACACTTTTGAACTCGTGCCTTTCGATGCCATTTCCCCACTGTTCGGCGAGGGGCGCAACCACTACGACCGAGTCGCTCACTTTACTGTCGGGCTGGGCAGCATCGCCATTGCCGAGGTGCTATGGCAGCGGCGTATGGTAAACAGCATCGGCACGGCAGCATGGTTCAGCGTGATATTCATGCTGGCCATTGCCGGGATCTGGGAAATTGCTGAATGGGCCTACGCCGAAATAGACGGCGGAGATGCAGGCCAGGCGTTCCTAGGCTCACAGGGCGATATCTGGGATGCACAGAAAGATATGTTACTGGACCTACTCGGCGCAGCTCTTGCGGCCGGCATCTTCTATCTGCAGCATCGCAAAGGCACTCAGATACGGTGAATCCAGATGTAAAGGCGGCGGCACATGCGCATCCAGAACACGCAGAAGCCGCGCAGGAAAAGCACCACCAGCAAGGCGCAAATTCCCATGCCGAGACCACCAGCCCAGCCATGCATCTGCCACCCCGCCACGGCACAACCCACTGCCACGGGCAAACCGAGAAGCACCGCAAACAGGTACAGCAGCAGCCCCTGCTGCTTCCGTCCCATGCAGGCCGAGGTAAAGCTGCAGATACAAAATCCGAAGATGGTGAGGACTACGGGCATAAATTCAATCCTTAAACTACACAAATCTGCCTCCATAATCAAGAAAAATCAAACAGATTACCGGATGACATGCATGAACCCCAGTAACTTTCCAGCTTGAGAGAATTCAGAAGCAGAAAAGCTCCCGGTGACTAGTCGGGAGCTTTTCAAGAGAAAAAACGTATCAGAACTGTCGTCTTCTGATGCCCTCATTATAGAGAAGTCTCATTCAATGTCAATATTTTATTCTAAAAAGTTCATTTTGAAAACCGGTTCATGCGCCCGACCGATAGTCAGTCGGTCGGGCGGAGCTCCTGGGCTCATCTGATGAGATTCATCACAAACAGAATAATCTGCAGAATGAGCATGATGAGCTCAACCATGATACGACAATTCATAGTTCTTTCTCTTCCAGCCGGGTTCACTTACTGTTCCGAATCCATATATGATACGTCACATCGGCGGACAGGACTGGGTTACTCCCCGCTGAGCGGTGACGCAGCACCTACCAACCGAAGCTGATAGCGGAAGAGCACAGCGATTCTACCAGACAAGAATCAGAAAGACAAGCATGTAAAAACAAATAGGGCGCGCGCGTTTCTTGACCACAGGCGGCAAATGTGCTACATTCCCCCACGTAATGGCCGATTCCCTCTACACCCGCATGGCGGATACTCCCGTCACCAGCTATGATCTTTCGCTGCGCCCCCCTGCATTCAGTGAGTTCTGCGGGCAGGAGAAGGTGAAGGAACGCCTCATGCTCATGGTGGAGGCCGCCCGCATGCGTGGCGATGTTCTTGACCACGTACTGCTCAGCGGGCCTCCCGGTCTTGGAAAAACAACGCTCGCAAACATCATTGCCAGCGCTGTAGGGCACAGGTTGCACACCACCAGCGGTCCGCAGATTGAAAAGGCGGGCGACCTGGCCGGCATTCTGACCAATGTGGAGAAAGGCGACGTGCTCTTCATCGATGAGATTCACCGTCTGCACCCTGCCATCGAGGAGTACCTGTACCCCGCCATGGAGGATTTCCGGCTCGATATCATCATCGACCAGGGACCGAACGCCCGCTCCATTCAGCTGAATCTGCCCAAGTTCACCCTAGTGGGTGCCACCACCCGCGCCGGCATGCTCACCGGGCCGCTCCGCTCCCGTTTCGGACTGGTCAACCGCCTGGATTACTATTCTGCCGAGGAGCTCTGCCAGATTCTGCACCGCTCTGCGGGTCTGCTGGATATCGACCTGGCTCCGGCCGGTGCGCTGGCCATTGCCCGCCGCTCCCGCGGCACTCCCCGCGTGGCCAATGCTCTGCTCCGCTGGGTGCGCGACTACGCCCAGGTGAAGGCCGATGGCCGCATCACCGCCGAAGTGGCACACGCGGCACTTGGCATGATTGATATTGACGAGGACGGTCTCGATGAAATGGATAAGCGACTGCTCGAAACCATCATCTATAAGTTCGGTGGCGGTCCCGTGGGGCTTTCCTCCCTGGCCGTGGCTGTGGGCGAAGATGAATCCACCATCGAAGACGTGCACGAGCCTTTCCTTATCATGCAGGGCTACATCAAGCGCACTCCGCGCGGACGCGAAGCGCTGCCCGCAGCCTATCAGAAGCTGGGCGCCACCCTGCCCGGCGGCCAGACCGAACTCGGATTATGAAAAAGCTCTTCCTTTACCTACTGTTGCTTCCCCTGCTCCTGTTTACCAGCTGCATGCAGCAGCGCATGCGAGCACAGGTGAGGGAATCGAAAGTGGTAGTACTCGATATCGGCCACTACTACCACCCCGAGCGTGGTGGACAGGGTGCCCGCACCCCAGATAAACTCTACGGCAACATCGAGGAATGCGAGTTCTGGTACCGATATGTGGGGTACACTGCCCGAGTTATCCGTAATGCCGGCTATGAATGCCGCATCTGCTGCCGAGGCGCTATGCCCACCGATAAGAAACTGGCAGAAATCGCCACCCGCGAGAAGGTGCACCACGTAAACACCCCTGAGCCGAATGCTATTTATCGCTCCAAGCACCACCCGCACCGCATGGCCGTGGGTATGCTCAGCACCAACTATGCGCTTGACCAGAATCCTGCAGCCGTGATATACCTGCACCACAACAGCATGACCGCCAAGTGGATGGTTTACAACAAGGGCGCCATCTACTGCAATGAGGAAGGCACGGGGCTAGGCCTGGCTCTGGCAGATGTCATCACCAATAATATCTATGACGAAGGCGGCATGCCCAACAACGGGGTGCGCTGCGGGGTCATCATCCGCAACGATGGACGCAAGGGCGGTGGCGACTGGCTGAATGCCTGCAACGAATCCTTCGTTCCCGCTGCCATCACCGAAGCAACCTTCCTCTCCAACCCAGAACACGCCAGATTCCTTGGCAAGGAAAAGAATGCTATCCGCTATGCAGAAACCATCGGTCACGGCATCGTCAACTTCCTGAACGCCAGGTAAATAACGCATTTTCTACTCATCAGCATTCTTGTGCTGGCAGCCGGCATCTCGTTCTTCGATATTGGACAGGAAGTATATCGGCACATAAAACTGAACGGCCCCATGTCCATCCCCTGGCTTTTCGGAGATGTCTTCTATTACGCCTTTTTCACAGGAGCCATTCTAATACTCACAGGCCTGGTATACCTGTTGAGAGCAAAGCGTTGACTCGTGCACCGGGAAGATTGCCCAGCTCCATGCGGTTCATCACATAGGCAAAGGAAATGCCGGTGGACGGGGAGCAGAAAGCATGGCTTCCCCCTGCCCCTGCATGGCCGAAACCATTGCCAGGGAATAGCTGCGCAGGCTCACACATGGCCCCGCAGGTAAAAGCAGTTTCCTGCTGCAGGGTATGGTCCCAGCCGCTGCACTGCGGTGCGGATAACCACTCCCGCACGTCGGCTGGAATGGCATCCGTCATGAGTAACTGGTAAAACTGCGCCAGACCTCGCGCACTGGCCACACCGCCCTTGGCTGGGCTGGCGCATTGCCAGGCGGCGGGGGTACTCATCTCACGCGGTGTATCGAAGCCCTCTATACTATGGAAAGCGCGGTACACGCTGGAATTGGCATCGAAATATTTTTTGTAGAACTCATCGCGCTGCATGTAGCCGGGCTGAATGCGCGGTGCCTGGAGCATCTGCACGCGGGGGAACTCGCTCTCGGGCAGTCCGATGTAGAAATCAAGCCCGTGCGGGGCGCGAATCCGCTGTTCCCAGAACGCACCCACGCGCATTCCGGTGAGCTCCAGCATCAGGATATCCACCAGTGGGCCAAAAGTCTGGGGGTGATACCCGTGCTGCGGAGGCTGCCAGGCGGGCGTGCTGCGTTCTATCGCCGCGCGGCAGGCCTCCAGATTTTCCAAGGGTGCGGGGTCTGCCAAGGCAGCCAACCCGCACTGGTGTGAGAGCAGCTGGGTAATGGTGCAATGCGGTGCGGGGAATGCTGGCCAGATATCCCCCACTTCCAGCTCAGGGCTACGGCAGCAGTCATGCAGCGCCATCAGCAGACATAGAGCCGAGGCCGGCTTGGTAGCCGAAAACACAGGAACAAGCGCATCCTCCGGCCAGCCTTCATGCAGAGTCAGCAGCTCCTGCCCATGCTGCCACACGGAGACTGAGGCACCTCCCACCAGATTCTCCCGGAAGATGCTCTCGAACTCAGCTTTCCAATCACTTGGCATACGGCGTTATGGCGGTAACAATTGCCAATTTATCCTCCACGCGGAAGTGAACTTCAAAAGGCTTCAGGACAAGGTGGTAGATGCGCTGTGGGTCCTGCTGGTAGGCAGGGCGTGGGTCCTGAGCCAGCGTTTCGCACAGAGCTTTGCACCACTCTGCGGTGGCTTGCCGGGGCAATTTATCCGGCAACTGCACAGACAGCGGCTCCCAGGGTATTTCCGTGAATCCACCTGCAGCATCGGGAATGGCATCAGAATACGGAACGTAGGGCTTGATATCAAATATCGGCGTACCATCGACCATATCCGCGCCCGACACACGAATCACCGGGCCCGGCTCCACAGAAACCAACTTCACCACCGAGAGCCCGAGGCCATTCGGGCGGAAGGGTGAACGCGTAGCAAAGACCCCCAGGCGGGTGTTGCCACCCAGACGAGGCGGACGCACCGTGGGGTGCCACTCCGTGCCGTTGCAGTGGAACTGCCAGATGAGCCAGAGGTGGGAAAACTTTTCGAGCCCGCGCACGCAATCCTCATTGCGGTAGGCAGGCTCGAAGACAATCTCACTGTAGACATGCGGCGCGAGGTTACCCTGACGGGGCACCCCGAATTTTTCAGCAAAGGGGCTGCGGATGTAGGCAATAGGCTGCATCACACATTGAAGAAATCTCGCAGCACCTGTTCGTAAACCGTGCGTTTGAAATCAGGGAGTGCCCCCAGGTCCACCTCTGCAGGAAGGACCCACTTATAATCCCGGAACTCTTTATTATCCAGCCAGGGCTCGGCCTGGTCACTGTGCATGAGACAAAGGAAATAATGCTGTTCCTGCCCGGCATACGGAATGCCACGCTTCTGGAACACGCGCTCTCGTTCCTTGGGGGGATAATTGTAACGGTACGGCCCACGGGCTCCGATTACCTCATATTCATTCGGGCGGAACCCAGTCTCTTCCATTCCCTCACGACATGCAGCATCAAGCGCAGATTCGCCTTTCTTGATGCCCCCCTGTGGAAACTGCCAGGCACCTGCGGGTTTGACTCGCTCACAAAGCAGCACGCGGCCATCGGTTCTCTGGTAAATGATGGCGGCATTCGGGCGGTAAAGTTCGGAGGCTCCGGACATATTGATATATATTTTGTGTGTGGGGGCATTCTAGCATCCTTTACAATGCATTGCAAGAATATCTTGATTCTTGACTCCACTCTGCAAAATATGCTAACATTCCGGCATGAATCAAACGCTGCCAGTCTTTCTTCTTTCGCTGGGGAGCGGCCTATCACTGATTTCCTGTACGCAAATCATGCAGCAGCAACAAAAGACAGAGCCTGTAAAGGAGGAAGCCGCGCCAGAAATTCCCCCGCCGCTGTATCTGGGTACTGTTCACCAGGTATTCCCGGCAGATAAATTTGTTCTTCTTCGAATCATCGGTCCCATGCCGGAAGAGGGCGCAGTACTCATTACCCATCCGGCAGATGGTTCGACGGACAGAGTGGCAAACCTGATAGTTTCTTCAGCGCAGCATGCCCGCAACAATATCGTGGCGGCAGATATCCGAGCCGGCCAGGTCATGAAAGGCGACCGGGTTTTCAAATATCGCAGTATTGCTGCAGGTGCAGAAGAGGAAGAAGAAGAGGAAAGAACGCCTATTACGCTGACCGACACTGAACTTGATGTAGGCTATACTCCACCAGCCATCAAGGAACAACTCGAAACCACTTCTTCCGAAGCCCTTGAGGAAGAACCAGAAACAACATTGCCGCAAACGGCGGAAACAAGTGTCCTACCGACGGAAGAGCCGCTCGTTCCCGCAGCTCCGGATATCCCCTCTCACGGACACTTGGATGATATTCCGGACAACATCAACGACTGGGATTCCATGTAATTTTACCTATTTGATATGAGACTTCAATATTATGTAGACGAGGACGGCGAAAGCACCATTGGTCTTTGGGTGCCTAAGCGTGGTTGTTTTATCGACGTGACGGCTCAGGACGAGCAACTTTGGGCTGCAATGCTTCCCGATGGAAAAAAACTCCGAAAGGAAATTGAAACCTGGATTTCCAAAGGCGCGCAAGATGGCGTACCCGTTGATACGAAAGGACTTGCCATTTCCAGTGCCTTACATGTGCAACCCTGCACACTGGCTTGTCTCGGCAAATGCTATGCAGACCACGCCAAAGAGTTCAGCGGAGATACTCCGACAGAACCCTCTCTGTTCCTGAAGGCAACATCCGCCATATCCTCCGACTTGTCCTATGTACTGAATCCCACCGGCGCCACCAAACTTGATTACGAGGTGGAACTGGCCGTCATTATCGGCGAAACGCTGCACCGAGCAACTGAGGCAGAAGCCCGCCGAGCTATTGTCGGGTACACGCTTATGTGCGATTATTCGGAGCGCAGTTACCAGCTGGAACACGGTGGACAGTGGACAAAAGGTAAGAGCTATGACACATTTGCCCCCTTTGGCCCGGTTCTTGTAACGAAAGATGAAATACCAAATCCGGATAATCTGGAACTAGTACTGAAAGTAAATGGAGAAGTCCGACAAAAAGCGAACACATCGCAGCTCATCATGCCAGTGGCTCAGTTGGTAGCCTACGTTTCTCAGTTCATGACGTTGAATCCTGGTGATATTGTTTCCACGGGAACACCAGGCGGAGTAGGCTTGGGAATGAATCCACCATGCTACCTGAAACCTGGTGATGAAGTCGAGTTCAGCTGTCCTGCTATCGGCAGTGTGACACAAGTGGTGGAAGAAGAATAAAAAGAATTGATTTCCAGCAACATTTCCTTATAATACCGCGCACACCTATTTTTTAACAAACCTGATACTCATACGTGTCCCCGTACTTATACAATCTGGCCAAAAAGCTACTGTTCTGCATGGATCCGGAAACAGCCCACAAGGTAACCCTTGCCGGGCTGAGAACAGCAGAAAACCTTCACCTGCTGCCCTTGTTCGTTGGCAGTTCTCCTGTAAGCGACCCAGTAACGGTCATGGGCCTGAAGTTCCCGAACCGCGTCGGCCTGGCTGCCGGCATGGACAAAGAAGCAAATACTGTAGCAGCTTTCGGGCATCTTGGCTTCGGCTTTGTGGAAGTCGGAACCTTGACGCCTAAGGCCCAACCAGGTAACCCTAAGCCCCGTCTCTTCCGCTGCATCCCTCAGCAGGCTATCATTAACCACATGGGCATCAACAACCCGGGCGTGGAAGATGGCGTGGAGAACATCCGCCGCACGCGCCGGTTCAACGGCATTCTCGGAATCAACATCAGCAAGAACAAGACCACCCCGAATTCGGAAGCTCACCACGATTACCTCACCTGTCTCCGTGCTGTGTGGGATGTGGCTGATTATGTGGCAATCAACTTCTCATGTCCCAACGTGCCTAATCTGCAGGAACTAGCCAAAGCTGACAGCGCTGCCGATTTACTCTCCCTCATGAAGAGCGAACAGGCAAACCTTGCCAATGATACCGGACGTTATGTCCCGCTCGTCATGAAGGTTTCGCCAGATATGAGCGAAGCTCAGATTCGTGATCTTGCTCATGTATTCCAGGACTGCCAGCTGGATGGGCTCATCTGCTCCAACACCACGACTACCCGTATCGGCGTAGAAAGCTCCCCGCACGCAGCGCAAAGCGGTGGCATGTCCGGCAAGCCCCTCTATAACCGAGCCAATGAAACGCTTGCAGCCTTTGCCCAGGAACTCAACGGCAGTATCCCCATCATTGGCGTAGGTGGCATCACTACCGCTGAAGATGCTGTTAACAAGATTAAGGCTGGAGCGTCTCTGGTTCAGCTGTACAGTGGTTTCATCTACAATGGTCCGCCCCTGGTACACGCCGCGGCCAAGGCTATCAGAGAGCAATGCCCGCTGTAAAAGCTCAGGCAAAAGATTCAAAAAAATACGCTTCTCTTTCCAGCGAAGCGTATTTTTCATATATAAAAGGCATCTTTTCCTGTCAATAAATGATTTGATGTTTGCATGCAGAATTACATTATGATAGAATAACAGCTGAAATACCATTTCCATCATTCTCGACATGAAGAAATCTTCCCTCCTGTTTTCGTTTTTTGCACTGGGATTCTCCATTTCCCAGGCTGCACAGTACACCATCACCCTTACTTCTGCCGAACGTTTTACGGACTGCACCGTCATATATAAGAGCAGCAGCACGACCAAGTTCAGAGGCATTGATAAGACTGGGAAAAAGGTTATCAAGGAGATTCCCTCTTCCAGCATCATTATGATGCGCGAAGTTATCACGGAAAAACCTGAGCAGGACCCCCCGGCAGGAGCACCTGAAGCAACACCTGCCACTGACACGTCTGCAGCTGAACAAGCGGGCGCCACGTCCGCGGCTCCGACTGGAACCAACACCCAGCAGACCGCAAACGGTAATGAAACTCAACCAATTGTCGATGGCAATGTTTCCCAGCGAGAAGGCGAAGAAAAAGCCAAGGACGTCACCATACGACTGCGTGAAAGACTGGCAGAAATGGAAAACCTGATGGGCAAGATTTCCAAACCGAGCCGAGCCCTGCAGAGCCAGGTAAGTCAGGTGAAACGCCGTGTCACCAGCCAGCTGGAGGAAATGGACAAGAGCGCTCTCAACGTAGCTAAGCTTCAGGATGAGTTCAACAAAGCAGGCGCAGCCGATTACACCTTCGACAAGGTCAGCGCAGACCAGCGGGAACAATATATCCGCGATGGACAAGCCGCGTACAGGGCCATGCGCAACGACATGAAGGAAAAGAAAGGCCGCCGCAAGGTTGCGGGTCTGGATAAGTTTGAAATCATGCGCGAGCGTTATCAGGGCATTCCTGAGTATAAGCCCGCATACGAGTGGTATGTCAAGACGCTGTATGCACTCCAGAAGAAGTGGACAAACATGCACACCAAGGAGGAAGCTGCCCGCAAGCGTCTTGCTACCGATAAGCGCAACCTGCGTACCAAGCAGGATAATGCCGAGTATGATAGCATTGCCGCAAAGCTGAAAGAAGATGGTGATGACATTGCCAAAGTATGGGTTGTGCCTCCCACCAAGAATTTGAAGATGCTTTCCATTGGTGTGAATAAGGTGAAAGACGCCATACGACGTAATGAAGACCGTCCCTTGGATGCAGAAGTCGGTACTGTGCCTGCTCTTCTGGAGGAATTCTGGTCACAAATGGAACAAATCCGTATGGACATGGTGACAGGCAACCTTGAGGGAGCTGAGAAGAAGCTCCGCGATCTGAAGGCATACCAAACAATTGTTCGTCTGAAGAATTATCTGTTGCCGAATGAATACCGCGAGCCCCTCAAGGAACAGTACAAAGAAACGCAGAAAGAAATCAATACGCGCATGCGTTCATACAACAATCTGAAGCGTTCTCTGGAGAGAGCCACAGCAGCTCTTGATCGTGTGACCACCAATGCTGATGCCCAGATTGACGGCGCCATGGCCGCTGTACAGAAAGAACTCGATGCCGACACCGGTGACAACACCATGGAGGTAGAACAGCCTCAGCCAGCAGAAAAGCCAGAAGAGCAGCCTGCTGCTGAACAGCCCGCAGCAGAGCAGAAGTAACCTCTGGAGCATATCTCAGGCATGAAGCATCTCTACTGCTTAAGTCTCTTATTGACAGCCGCTCCAATGGCATGGGCGGCTCCAGCAAAGGAATTGCCCGCGTCTGTGGTACAGGCTTTTGAAGCATACACCTCGCTTCCTGGCAAATTGGTACCTGTCCTTAAGAAGGTGCAGGACAAAGCCAGTGCCTCAACCGCAGCCCGAGAACTGAATGCTGCATTACCTGCTATCTATCAGGCACGCGAGCTTCTACATAACATGCCCGGCCTCACATTGGAGCAAAACCAGCAGGTTCGCACCAGTTACGGGCAGCGCATGCGCGAAGCTTGGGCTGGCATGTACGAAGAAATCAGCAGACTGAAGCAGGCTCGCTGCTACCAATCCGCAGAATTTGCTGATGTTTTTCATCTCATGTGTATGATGATTGAACGATGAAAAGGATTCCATACATTCTGACAGCAGTGGTATCCCCGCTTGCTTTTGCCGCAGAACCACCAGTTGTTTCAACAGCTGCAGAAGCGCCAGCTGCGGATATCAAAACACTTCCGGAAGCGCAGCAGAGACTTGTGGCAGGGCTGCTTCTCCTCCAGAAACTGTACGTTGTCATGGCAGAAGTCACGAATAACGATACAGCAGAGGCTGCTGTTCCAAAGATTCTTAAACTCAACGAAGAAATCCGCCAGTGGGCACAATCATTCACCAATCTTCCCCCGCTCAGTGAACCTGAGGTGGTGGCATACGAAGAACGATTCCTGCCAACCATTCGCAAAATCAACAGCGCACTCGAAGCACAGGCCAGCCGCATAGCAGCTGCAGAATACTACGGGTCGCGCAATCTCCCCGCTGCACTTGTCCGTATTGCCCAGATCGGGCACCCCTGATTAACATTCTCACCCCATTTCTAGTAACCATGGCCACCATTCGCCCATTTGCCGCAATCCGCCCGCCCAAACAATATGCAGAGCAGGTTTCCTGCCTGCCCTATGATGTCATGAACCACAAGGAAGCCTGTGCCATGGCGGCAGGCAATGCCTCTTCCTATCTGCATATCTGCCGTGCAGATATTGATACCAGTGAAGAGCAGATTCATGATACCATCACCTACGAGAAGAGTTCTCAAAACCTGCAGGATTTTCTTCGAAAAGGAATTCTCATGCGAGAAGAAAAGGCCTGCTACTACATCTATCGCCAGATGATGTGGGGGCGCGTCCAGACGGGTATCGTTGGCTGCGCCAGCGTGGATGAGTACCTGAACGGCACCATCAAGAAACACGAACTGACACGCAAAGAAAAAGAACTGGACCGAATCAATCACTTCGATACCTGCTCCACCCAGACGGAGCCTGTCTTCCTGGCCTATCGCAAGCATGAGGGAATTTCCACCACAATCCGCGAATGGATTAAGTTCCATAAACCGGAGTATGAATTCACCAGTGACGACGGCGTTACCCACCTGCTCTGGCCGGTGACAGATGACGATGCCATTGCAGCCATTCGCACGGGCTTTGATGAGGTACCGGTTCTCTATATTGCAGATGGCCACCACCGCACGGCATCAAGTGCAGCAGTTTCGGCCAAGCGCCGCACAGAGCACCCGGACTATACCGGCAAAGAGGAGTTCAACTATCTCATGGCAGTAACATTCTGCGATGAAGACCTCTTCATCATGGATTATAACCGCGTTGTATTCGATTTGAACGGCCTGACGGAAGAACAATATCTTTCCACCATCAACTCGCAGTTTGATGTAAAGCCTGCAGCTCCCGGCAAGCCCTACGCACCCCGACACAAACATGAGTTCGGTATGTTCATTGGTGGCAAGTGGTACAGCCTCACCGCCCGGGAAGGCACTTTCAATGCAACGCACCCCATTGAAAGCCTGGATTGCGCTATTCTGCAGAGTAATCTCCTTGCTCCGGTGCTTGGTATCAATGATCCGCGTACCAGCGAGCGAATTGATTTCGTAGGCGGCATCCGCGGGCTGGAAGAGCTCGAGACCCGCGCTGGAGCCAGCGGTGTAGCATTCTCTCTCTACCCGGTTACCATGGCAGACCTTTTCAATGTGGCTGACAGCGGCGAAATCATGCCGCCTAAGTCCACATGGTTCGAGCCCAAGCTGCGCAGTGGTCTGTTTGCGCATGAAATCGAACGCTGAACATTCTTGTCTCTAAACGCATGAAAATACTGATTCCCACCAAACTCGACAAAGCTGCCGCAGCAACCCTCAGCGCTGCCGGCTATGATGTAATACAGGATGATGCCGCTCCTATCGAGGAGCTTGTGGCTGCTAATCCCGATGCTGCCGGCATCATTGTACGCTCTGAAAAAGTCACACCCGCCATCATCGATTCCTTGCCCGGTCTCAAGTGCGTGATTCGTGCCGGTGCAGGTTACGATAACATTGATTACGTCTATGCCCGCACCAAAGGCATTGATGTCATGAATACACCCGGAGCGAATTCCAATGCAGTGGCAGAGGAGGTTATCGCCATGATTCTTTCCACCTACCGATACGTGGTACAAGCCGATACCACAACACGCGCAGGTGAATGGAACAAGAAGAAATACATGGGCCAGGAGCTCACGCACAAAACGGTTGGTATTCTGGGATTAGGTAATATCGGGCGTCTTCTCGTAAAACGTCTGCAAGGCTTCGAATGCAAGGTTCTGGGCTACGACCATTTCCTTTCCAAGCAGCGTGCATTAAACATTGGCGCCACCCCCACTGAAATTGACGAGATTTTCTCCACTGCGGATATTATTTCACTGCACGTTCCCGGCGGCCCTGCCACTAAGAACCTCATCAATGCCGAACTCATAGGTAAGATGAAGGATGGAGCCATGCTCATCAACTGCTCTCGTTACGGCGTGGTCGATGAAGATGCCATTCGTGCAGCAAAAGCCGCAGGTAAGAAGATTCTTTACTGCACTGACGTGCACCCGAAGGATGCCGCAGCAATGCAGCCCAGTGCCGATGTAGCAGACCTGTTGCTGCCGCATCTTGGTGCTAACACCAAGGAAGCAAACAAAAACGCAGCTATGCAGGCAGCCAGACAAATGGTCGACTATTTCACCACCGGAGATACATCCTGCGTCATTAATGCCGAGCGCCCAGCTGACCTGCACCCTGCCCAGCTTCAGCTTGCAGCCATGCTGGGCAAGCTCTGCTACCACACAGGTGGTTGCAAACCCATCCGCCGCGTGGAATGCACCTTCTACAACAACCTGCGTTCCTACCGCAAGTGGTTCACACCGTGGATTCTGCAAGGTATCGTCCCCGGCGCAGAACGCGGACTTATGCCCGCAGCTGCAGAAACCTCTTTCCGAGAACACGGTATCATTTACAAGGCTCGTGAACCCAAGGATGACAAGCTGTATGATGATGCCCTCACCATTGATATTCACATGGAAGTGGACGGGCACCAGATTATCAGTAGCGTTCGCGGCATCGTGGTGGATGGCACCCCCGTTGTCTCCCGAATCGAGGAGTTCAACCACTTGTATGCCTCACTCACCGGCAATACTATCGTGCTGCGATATGCAGACCGCCCCGGTGTGGTGGCAGCCATCGGCCAGGCGCTTTCCCTTGCCGGTATTAACATTGAGAATATCGTGGCACCCACAGATTACAAGAGTGGAGATTCTCTTGCCGTCATCAAGACGAATCTGCCTATTTCTGAAGATCAGCTCCAGGCCATTGCAAAAACTATTTCGGCTAAGCTCGCCTTTGCTATCTCCATGTAAGCAGCTTTGCACATTCAACCTCCAAATCCCCCCAGATTCCGGTCCGGGGGGATTCTTTATTCTGCACAAACAAAACAATAGGTACTTGACAGGCAAGAGCAAGGAGAGTACCATGCCAGCGTGCCGGATTCAACTACTACAGACACCTATTTCATCCAGCTTTCCAACGGTGAGCAGGATGGGCCGTATTCTCTCATCGAGCTGAAAGAAATGCTGCAAAAAGGCATCATCAGCGTTGAAACGGAAATCCGCAGCTCGAAATGTGGCTGTCCTCTGCATCTTGATGAGCTTCTGCACCACGGGCAGACAGATACCATTGATGATATAACCGGATTAAACGGGCTAGGAGGATTTTCCCTGTGGCATTTCTTTGCCGATGTTTTCCGCCGCCACAGCCGGGACGAAGTGCTTGAGGTATTCTGCTGCGGCACACCTGCAACCACCCCCCCACTGCATACGGTAAGCAGCGCCTGGCCCAGCCCATGGATATTTGCCCGCATGCTTTTTGCCTGCATTCTTCTCTACTTTGGATTCAACTGGGCAAGCAACACATTCCAGAATCCTAATCTGGTGCCCGGACTTATGTTTGTCGGGAACTTTGCTATTCCGTTCTGTGTAGCCGTTTTCTTTTTTGAGTTGAATGTGCGCCGGGAAGTGCCATTTTTTGACGTGCTGATAGCCATGTTTTACGGGGGATTAATTTCCCTCATCTTTGCCCTGGCTCTGGTATCCGTCAGCCCGGACCTGTTCATGTGGATTGCCGGTCCTCTTGAAGAGCCCGCAAAGCTATTGGCAGTCATCCTGATTGCCAGCAATCGGCGTAATGGACGAGTACTCACAGGGCTGCTGCTGGGAGCCGGTGTTGGCGCTGGATTTGCGGCTTTCGAAAGTTCCGGCTATACTTTTACGGAACTGGCACGTTTCATCTCAAGCTCAACAGCTGCGGAACTCATCACCAGCATCAATCCTGCACAAGGACATGCCATCGCGCAAAGTGCCAGTCTCATTAATCCCGATGCTGTCATGCAGATCCGGGCTCTCATCACACCATTCGGTCACATTGTCTGGACAGCCATCACAGCAGGTGCATATTGGCTCACTCTCAAATACCGGATGGACGAAGGACTGAGAGACTACCACGCCACAGGGATCGACTGGGCGGCATTTGCCGATGTGCGATTCTTACGAATCGCCCTCATTCCAGTAGTGCTCCATCTGGTGTGGAATACCACGTGGCTGGCAGAGTTTGGTCTGCTGCGCTTCCTGGTGCTGGGTATCATAGCATGGGCAGTCGCCCTGCGGCTTGTCCGCGCAGGGCTCCTGCAAATCCGAGAGGAAAAATGCCACCGAGGGCTTCCTTTGTAAATCAACAAAGCTTCACCACTGATTGTTGAGACTTTCCGTAATCTTACGGACTTCCATATTGCGTTCAGTCTTACCGGAGATAACGGGGGGCGTGTCGGTTACCATGTGGAGATCAAGAATTTCAATGGTATTGGTTCCGGGCTTCAGGAACTCGCCGGGGCAGTACAGGCGTTCCTGGGGACCGATGTGCCAGTAGCGCCCGAGCAGGTGACCGTTCACCCACACATAGCCCTTCTGCCAGCCGGACATATCGAGGAAAGTATCCATACACTGGTTGAGCTGCACTTCGGCGCGATAAAGGGCGCCCTGCTCGCGGCCACGCGCATGCCCGGTCTTGTGGACCGGTGCAGGCAACGGCTTCGACAGGTCGATGCGCTCAACCTGCCAGTTTCCGAGAAGCGTATCCCCCAGCGACACCTTGCCAATAAGGCCTTTTCGGTCCTTTTCCATATACTTGGAGAAGTTCACATGACCAAACGTATCAACCACCACCTTGAGACGAGCAGCCTTTTCTCGGGCTGGCAACTCGATGCTGCGCTGATTCAATCGGCGATCGAGCGTACCAAGGCACTGCTCATCCAGGTATACCTGCGCATAATCATGCGCAGTGCAGTGCAGCACTGCAGCTGGGCCGGCTGGCACAGTAGTCGAGTAAATACCGATGCCCTGGTTCTGGCCCAGTTTCTCAAGCGTGGGCGGATTAGAATACACCTCCGGCTCCACAGAGCCACGGATATCGTGAAAATCACACACCATGGCAGGCCGGAAAGCCGGCACCTCCATGGCCAACGGCTGTACAGGCTCGGGCACATCAGCTCCTGAAGGCAAGGCGGATTTGATGATATCGCGGTATTCAAAATACTCCCGGGTCAGATTGCCATTCTCGCCAATAGGTGAACCATAATCATAACTGGTCAGGTCAGGCTCAAACTTACTTCCATCACCATTGGTATTAGCGCCGGCCGTAAGGCCAAAGCTGGTACCACCATGCAAGACAAAAAGATTAAAGGAAACACCATCTCGCATATACCAGCGCACCGAGTTGAGCGTGTTGCGACTGGGTGTCCAATTGCCCTCGCCCCAGTGGCGCAGCCAGCCCGGGTATGTCTCGCTGGAGAAAACCGGGACACCAGGAGCTACACGCAGTGCAGTCTGCATCTGCCAGGCATTATCTGCGGGATCAAGCCCCACGGCAACGCCGCGCGGCACAAAACGAAGGTGGTGATCCGCACTGCCCTCAGAAAGGTAGAAAGGACCTGCCCCCTTAGCTTCCCAGAATGCCTTCAACCACTCTATATAGGCAAGCTCATCATGTTCACTTTTATAACTGCCGTATTCATTCTCCAGCTGCACCATAAGGATGGGGCCACCGTTCCTGCTCAGGCGCGGAATGGCAATCTCTGCCATTTTTTCCAGATACCTTGTCTGAGCCTCCATGAAGCTCTTATTCCCCGTATAGCGTAATGGGGTTACATCATCTTTCAGCAGGTATGTAGGCAGCCCCCCTAAATCCCACTCACCACACACATAGGGTCCGGGGCGGAACAGCACCCACATTCCCTCCTGCTGACATAAATCAATAAACGCAGCAATATCATTTCGTCCGGAAAAATCCCAGCTGCCATCCTCCTGTTCCAACGCATTCCAGAAGACATAGAATGCAATCGTGTTCAGTCCCATGGTCTTTGCCGCCCGGATGCGGTGCTGCCAATGCTCACGGGGCACACGTTGCGGATGAATCTCGCCCGAGCGAATCTGAAAGGGAACGCCATCCAGCATGAACTCCCTTCCTCCTTCTCCGCCAAACGAAAGCAAAGCAGAGCGCCCAGCTTCAGGTTTCTGTAAATTCTTCATAGCTTCCACACCAGCATTAGCTGATAACGGAATCAGAGCCAGCAAGCTCGTAAGTAGAATTCTTTTCATTAACTCATAACTACCATATATCGTTCCCGGTGTCGAACCAAAAGTGCATAGGAATGCATGTTTGGCCCGAAGATTTTTGCTGATTTCTAATGCTGGTTACTCAACCAGCCTCTCATCAGGGCAACGTAATTTCGGCCAGTTTACGCCCTTCAATATCATAAACACGCACCTCATCATCCACACATTTAAACCGACTCGGCGATCTGGTACTACGCACCACCGGGCTGGAGACATGCTGCCACACACCATTGCGCAGACGGTAGAAATCCAGCTGGCGGGCTCCCGCATAACCGCTTATACCAGACCGATGAACCACGGCCAGGTCATCGCGCAGCCGGATGGGGAAGAAGCCGCCGAGTTCCCCCAGCTCCGGCATGCCGGGCTGCAGTATAACCGCCGGGGCAATGGCGAGGGAATCAGCCGCTGGTGCCACATCATCCGCCAGATACACCAGGTCCACGCGTTCCTTTCGCATTAAGCCTTTGGGATTGGTGATTCTTTTTGTCGCAAGGTCAAGCTGGAGCTGAACCTTCCCGCGAGGCGGCAGCAGAGTTTCTTGCAGAAGTCTCACCAGCAGGTTACTCCACATCACCTCGCCCTGCTCGGTGGTGATAATCTTCACCCGCCCTGGGCGCAACAGAACGGGCACCCTGGTCAGGTTCTCGGCCTCGCAGAGAAGCAGGTTATCGTCGGTGCCGGTCAGGCGCAGGCGCACCATTTCCACAGCCGGGGCATAGAGTGCGGGCGGTGCGTCCCACAATGGCAGGCGCGCCAGCACCTCGCCGCAGGAGTGGTAAGCCAGCACCGTGCCGTTCTTCAGCGAGAAGCGGGCAAACTGATCATCCACCGCCATTACTGCATGCGTTTTTACCAGCTGGAAATCACCCTTCGCGCTGCAGGTGACGCAGTACATGTGCGTGGCTTTATCGGGCATCAGGCAACGCTGCAGCTGCATATCATCCGAAAGGCGGAAGCTCTTCCACCCGGCCGCCCCAGGAAACACCTGCTGAACGCGCTCTAGCGGTGTATCCGCAGGCTCAGCCCCATGGACAGAAGCCACCATCACCGCACCAAGAAAGGCAGAGAAACATTGGCTGAAGATGAAGCGTAGCATACCGAAAGCATTTAAGCATATGGAGACACTCAAAGGAAGATTTTTCCACCGCCCGGGTATATTTTTCTGTTCAGGGGATGTCGGTAATGCTAGTATGAACTTATGAAACCCCGCCTTTTTCTCTTCTGTGTGGCAGGAGCCCTGCTCTGTGCCTGCTCCAGCAATCCGGAACCAGCACAGCAGCGCCAGCATCTGCGGGTCAAACGCATGGAACACCTGTCTGCACACGCATCCCGCAGAGCGATGCAGATACAGAAAGCGACACAGGAATGCAGACGTATTCACGTGAGATGCGGGGAGGAAATATGGAAGCTTTCCCCTGATGCAATGGTGGAAATGAAGGACATTCTCTCCCGAGTGCAGCCCATTACCCAATGGGGCGGGCTGTGTGCCACCCCCGGCGTAACCATCAGAATTACCTTTCTGGATTCACAGGGGTGTGAGTTCAAATCCCTCACAAATTGGGAAATCATCGATGCTGATAACCCGTCCGCGCCCTACCACAGCACCCTCACCCTGCCCAGCGAGGATTACCGCCGTTTTCAGGAGATTCTGCAACAGCCGGGGAGATGAAAACGCCCCTCATTTTCCACTTCTTTCAAGAAAACATGAATAGTGCTTGATTATCAAGCCCTGATGAATTACAATCAATTTTCAAGAGCAATTCATGAATTTTCTCCGCATCATTCTTCGCCTATTTCTTGGACTCACCTTGGTGCCCTCAGTGGTTGCGCTGCTGGCAGCGGTAGAGTTACTGCAGCTGCACTGGTACAATACGCACCCGCCCATTCTGTGCTCTGAGGATGGACCGATTATGGTGCATTATGAAATAGAGGAACAGCTTCCTGTCTGGGCTTGTCTGCTGATAGCCGCCATTGCCCTGCTCTACACAATTGCCGCGCTCCGCTGGATTTTCAAGAAAAGGAAATCGCGCTAAGAGGGCCGCAGATAAGGGTCTTTCTCTAACGAGTAGCCACTGGTTTACCATCCTTCACCTGCCAATCCTCACTAAAAATAAACGGTCTGCGTTTTCTTTCCTGACAGGCAGCGAATCAGGGCATCGTCATCCGAAACACACACAGGCAAATAAATCCGGCACAATACAACAGTTCCACCACCAAGGCATCGGCATTGGGTTCGGAGCCAGGTCATCAACCCCGAAAAGATAACCAGTGACGGATTTAAGTCCCTCCTCCCCGACAAAAACAGCAGCTCACCAATTCCCGATTTTCCAAATAACACCTGTTAGATATTGACTTTTTTTTTCTTTACGCATATCATAAAGGGGATTACGCGCTATGAAGTTCCTTTTTGCCCTTGCTTTGTCCGCCATGATAATGCCCCCGGTCTGGGCCAGTCTCTTCCTGGGAGAAAATATGTACACCTACCGCCAGGAAGGAAACGGCATGCTGACCATACACCAGCACTGGAAGCAGGACATTAAAATCTCCCGGGAAAAGGATACTCTGAGCACCCTCAGCGAACAGGAAATCAGGCAGGTCAATACGGCGCTCGATGAATACATGCAGGCAGCAACGGAAGCCCACGCTGCGCTAACTAATTTTGCGGTGTATTCCATGGCCCCCCTGCGCAGCACAAAGCCGGAGCTCTACCTGAGCGCACTGACGCAATACCACCGAGCACTGGATATTCTCTTCACCAAGGACATGGAGCAACTGAGGCTCAACTCGATGCTCACCACCAGGAATCGCACCATACACATTCAACCTGAGCAGGATGCCCTGAGCGAAGCCTTGCAACAGCGCATCTCCCGGAACTTCGACACCTTCCGCAACGCCTGGGCCGAGTATCACGAGCACCGGAGCGAACTCCACAAGCAGCGTGTTGCCTTCATGCTCAACCTGCTGGCAGGTGACCGTCCGCCCTGCGAGTTCATCACCAACACGCCGATGGAAAACGCCCCGCAGGATTATACAAGCAACTGCGCCGCCCGATTCCAGGCTGCCTATGCCGCCTGGCAGAAATATGCCGACCGCGCCGCGCACATGCACTGCCCCACTCCCGGACTGCAGGGCAACACCACACCCGATGCCAAGACCGCCATGCAGCTGATGCTTCAGAACCATTTTGAACAATTTCTCACGCTCCTCACCGGCGGATTAGGCCGATGACAATTACTCCACCAAACCATGAAATTTCCCATATCCATCCTTCTTTCAACCATCCTGCTCACCTCTGCCCTGGCTGGCGACTACCCCCGCTACGAAAACGCAGCCAGTCAGGCACTGGCGGCAGAAGCTGAGCTCCTCGAAAAGGGCGACACGCCGGAAGCGGCGAAGCGCTACGCTATCGGCGATAATCCCGAGAACCAGCTCTACTGGACAGGCAAAAAGTCCCTGCCCGCTGCGCGCGTGGCAGACCTGCTGCAACTGAGTCTCATCGCGGGCTATACCACAAAGGATGAATGGATAACGAGCGAAGACGGCAGCATCATCGCGTTCATTGCAGAGCCTGGCTGCGGTGCTTCGAACAGGGTTTTCACGGTATTCCGGCTCAACGGCAGAAAGGAATACGAACGCGTTGGTGAATACAACTTTGTAACCCGGTATCTGCGTTTCATCCCCGGGAAAACACAACTTACGGAGCAAGGATTAACCGTCCACTACCGCAGTATCTCCGGGCAGCTGAACATCAGCAAATGTTTCCGCTTCGACAAACCGGAGAAGACCTGCAGGATGTTCGCAGAAATTGATTCAAAAGAGGATTTAGGCGAATGAAAACAACTATCATGATGATGCTCGGGCTGGCGCTGACACCGCTGACCGCCCTGGGAAACAATACCGATACCCTGCTGCAGTGGCAGAAGGCCGATGCCCCTGTGGTGCTGGTAGAAGAGGTAATTGACCCGGATTTCAGCATTGCCCGGAAACTGGCCGTACGTGTGCTGGCAGAGACAGACAGCATGATTCAGCCCGGCACCCTGCTTCTGCTGGATACGGAGGGCATCTCCCCGGCCACACAGGGGCCCGCTCGCCGCTGGCTGGTGAATCTGAAGAAGGTTCAGAACCTGCGCGCACTGCATACCCGGAATGAAATGCTGCATGCCGTGGCCCCCGCTGCAGCCATAGCCACCACGGAGGGGCTGAAGGACTTTACCTGGCCTCAGGAGGCCAGCTGGTCCGGCATCACAAACTATGTGAAGCAGCAAGTTTCAGAGGAAGAAGTGCGGAGGCTCCCCATCATCTGCCGGGAGACATGGAAGCCCCACAGCCGCCGCTACGAAGCAGACGGCAAGTGGTATGAGGATTTTGCGCTGGAATGCAGCATGGCCCTGCCTGCAGCCTGGTGCAAGGGGTACCAGCCCGGCGAACGCATCCTGCTGCACTGGCCGGTGGCCGAAGTGAGCGGCCCCGACATCACCCCGGAGGAAAAGCAGGAGCACGAGGCTCGCGTGCGTGGCAGTTTCGGCATATTCCTGCTCACCGACCAGTTCCAGCGCGAAGGCAACACCCTGCACCTGAACCGGGAGCATTGCCGCTTTATCCCCGGCAACACGAGAAACACCGACAAGATAGCTGCCCTGCTCGCCCCGGAGAACGCCCCCGTTGTCCCGCTGCAGTGGTCAGAATACAGCCCCTACATGCCGGATGCCGCTGCCGCCCGCACCGTTACAGACCTGGAGCGAGCCTGCCATTTTGTGTACAAGGGTGCGGAACGCTGGGATTCCGTGCTGCGCTGCCGCTACATCAGTACGCAGCTTATCGATTTTGAGGATAAGCGCCTTGCTCATCTCTACAAGCGCGAATACAATGTGCTGGAGGTGCAGGAGTGCCTGAAGGGACAATGGAAGCCCGGCACCCGATTGTCCTTCTGGCGCAAGGTGGAGGGAGAGAAACGCCCGGCCGGCACCTACCCGGCAGAGGGCGAAATCTTCCTGGGCTTCGCGAAGGCGGATACCATCTGGTCACCCGCCGAGAACATCACGCACCTGGGGCAGGATGACTTCCAATTCATGCACAAGAAAGCCACCCCGCTCCAGGCCGAAGCCATGCAGAAAGTGCTGAGCGACTATCCCGAGCTGTTCGGCAAGGAAATGCCACAACAGAAACTGAAGCATATCGACACGGAGGAAGCCCGCCGGATTGCCACAGAGGCCCTGCAGCAGCAAGGACTGCTGATCCAGGCTGCCTACAATGTCAACGGTCTGGGTGATTATCTCCTCATCTTCCCAGCTGACAAGAAGGGAGCCCACGTGCTCCTGCACAACGATGGCCGTATTGGCCGAATCTTCACACCTGAACAATAATGATGAAACACCTAATCCTTTTCATGACCGCAGCTGCTGTATGCTCAGCGGCAGATGATATTACAGGCCACAGCCAGCGGGTGCTGAAGCACCCGGATACCGGCGTGCAGCAGCAGGCGAAACGCTACAGCCAGGGGCTCTGCTCCATGGCAGATGTACTCAAGGCTGAAGAAACCTATCTCCTCAGAAAAATGCAGGGCGCCAGCAGCAGTGAATTCGTCCGCCTTGGTCGCCAGCTCATCAGCAATTACAAGGTACAGCTGCATCTGGCAGAAATGATTTCCGATGAAAAGTCCGCACTCCAGATTCAGCAGAAGAAGTACGAGCTGGAGGCCCGCGTTCTCATGGCCGAATGACACGACTTCACACATATTTTAACCCATCAATGACCATGATAAAGCAACTCCTTCCCCTGCTTCTGTTCGGATTGAGTCTGTTTTCCTCTGCCCGTGCAGAGGAGGAAGAAATGAACTATTTCCTGAAATCCTGGCAGGAAGATAACGCGCCTGTACTCCTGCTTCGCGAATTGCAAGCGGGCGAGTGGGGAATGAACAAGCCCTGTTTCTTCCGCGACGGATTCTCCGGCGATGGTCCAACCAGACTCCTTATCTGCCGAGTGGTCCTCTCCAGCACACCGGCTCACAAGCCGGGAACCCTGGTATTATTCGAACACCGCAGTGATGCGCCCAGAGATGCCGCGCCTTCCCCCTGCCCGTGGTGGCTCGCGCGCATTTCGAAGGATACTCCCGCTATCCCGCTCACCGCAGAGGGGAATACACTCTATATCTATGGAGAAGACACCTGCTACCTCAATGGCAGGTGTCTCACCACCTACCCGCAGCAACTCAAAGGCATCTGGCTACAGATGGCAAACGAAGTCACCAGAAAACCATGAAAATAAACCTGTTCCTCCAGATTTTCGGTCTCATCTGGCTGGCATCCTGTACCCCGTCAAATACACTCCCGGCCCCCGCCATCACCCCGGTTTGCGCGACTAGCCCGGTGCTACATGCCATGGTGAACCAGCATCCCGTGGCACTGATTCAACTCACCAAGGTGCTGAGTAAAACAGATCACGGAGGAGAATACACCAGTATCGCTCACCAAGGTATCGTGCGCGCCACGGCCAATCACCCCCTTGCCACCGGCACTCCGGTCATTATCGATACCTTTGACAACGGATACGAAAAGGAGGGCTATATTCTCGTAAAGATGGTCGAATCCTACTGCTCCCGTACAGCAGATGGCACACTACGCATCAACGCCTCTGCTTTTAACGCATACCGGGCTAAAGGTCTGAATTATCTTCCGGATGATGCCCCAGCAGAATGGCGTCGTATGCGCGATATCGCAAACCAGAAATGAAGCCACGCACCAGACCAGCAAAGGCACCTTTCTCGCCTAATATGACACCGTCCCGCCCGATGCCGAAACCGCTCAGCACCGGACAGCGGAGTATGGGCTGGCTACTGGTTCTTGTACCCGTACTTGCGGCGCTTGTCCTGAGCATCAGCGCCTGCCTGATACCCGGGCATGAACCCGAATGGCACGAGCTGTTCGTGTGGCAGGTGCCGCACCAGTTTCTGATAGCAGCCAGCATCGTCATCAATGACCTGCCAGCCTTTGCGGTTTGCTGGTTGCTCTGCTACATGGGAGACATAGCAGAAACGCGTGGCCTTAAGAAGCATCTTGTCTGGCCTATTATCCTGCTGCTTTGCACCCTCGTGAGCTGCGAATTACTGTGGAGCATAACCGGGCTCTGGGTGGAGGTCTGTCCTTACACCACTTTATTGATTTTCGGGTGCTCTCTGTACCTCCTTCTGCTCCTGCTTCTACACGGCACGTGCACCCCATTCCGCCACAGCGCCACCCTGAATGCCATCTATGGAGGGCTGATGGTCATCAACGGATTCTGGTTCCTGCACAGTCTGAGGGATGGCTCCTTATTCACACGGCACGGCATTTTCGGCACCACCTCTGCCCGGGCAGCCTGGGATAACCCTCTACTACCTGCAAACTCAACATGTCCTCCATACCACAGCTGGATTTTTGAGCCGGAAAAAGTCATTAAATACCAGCAAAAAGCTAAGCAAGCCGATTAACTACAATGCAGAAATCCCTTTTTGCTTGATTTATGTAAACAAATCTGATAGGGATTACGGCATGTACAAGAAATGCCTGCTTTTGCTGGGGTGCCTGACTGGCATCTTATCCGCAGCCAACGAGCCTGCACCCTATGGCCCACTACCCACAAAACAGCAGGTGGATTGGCTGCGCATGGAGTGGTATGCCTTTGTTCACTTCGGGTTGAACACCTACACCAACCGCGAGTGGGGCTATGGAGATGAGTCGCCCCAGTTGTTCAACCCGGGAGATTTTGATGCCGAAGCCATTGTCCGCACCTTCAAGGGGGCCGGCATGAACGGCATGATATACACCGCCAAGCACCACGATGGCTTCTGCACCTGGCCCACTCTTTCCACCAGCCACAATATCACCCAGTCTCCCTGGAAAAACGGCAAGGGAGATGTGGTGCGAGAGTTTGCCAAAGCATGCCAGAAGCACCATTTCCCCTTCGGCACCTATCTTTCCCCCTGGGACAGAAACTGCGCAGAATATGGACGCAAAGGATATCTGGACGTATACTACAAACAGATTGAAGAACTACTGACCCAGTATGGCCCGATATTCGAAATCTGGTTTGATGGGGCCATGGGTGGCGATGGCTACTACGGCGGCGCCCGCCAGAACCGCAACATCGGCAAGGCTGATTCCTACTACAACTACGAGCAAGTTGTCAAAAACATCCGCAAGCTGCAGCCGGACTGCATCATCTGGGGTGCGGCCGGTAGGGGTGATGTCACCTGGGGTGGTTCAGAAAAGGGCTTTGTAAAGTACCCTCTCTGGAATACACAGAACAATAAATGGTTATCATTGGAGGGTGATACCCCCATTAATGGCCGCGGATGGTTCTGGCACCCGGGACAAGCAAACAATGTAAAGAGCCCGGAGCACCTCATGCAGGTCTACATGTCAAGCGTGGGACGTGGTGCCAACCTGATTCTCAACCTGGCACCTAACCGCAACGGGCAACTGGATGCTGCCGATGTCGCATCACTGGAGGCATTCGGCAAGATGCGCAGCCGATTGCTGGCAAAAGACTACGCCCGCGGAGCCAAGGTAACAGCCTCGGAAGTGCGCGGCAAGGATGATCGCTTCGGTGGGCGGGCCATGACAGACGGTGACATCGAAAGCTACTGGTGCCCCGAAAACGGTACCACCACCCCGACGGCCATCATTCAACTGCCCGAACCGGCCACCTTCGATGTCATCCGCATGCGCGAGCAGATTCGTCTGGGGCAGCGTGTAGAAGCTTTCCAGGTAGAAGCCTGGGTAGATGGAGCATGGAAAACAATTGTGGAACCCGGCAAACCGGGGGAAGTAGAAAGTCACTTTAATCTGCGCGGTGGCAAGGGTCACACCATCGGTAACCAGGTGATGCGCTGGCTCCAAGAAACAGTCACCACCGACAAGCTGCGCCTGAGCATTACCCGAGCCAAGGCTTGCCCCTGCATTTCCGAATTCTCGCTGCTGCGCATGCCCTCAGCCGAGGAATACCAGCAGGTACCCACCGCAGATTCCGTTGACAAGCCCCTCAGCAGTCATGGATGGAGCTACCGCGGATTCGCCGCCGAAAAAGCACAGTTAGCCTTCGATGGCAAGGCGAATACCATGTGGAATATTGATCGAACCCCCTCGCATTTCGTGGTAAACATGCAGAAACCTGCCATGGTGACCGGTATCTCCTACCTGCCGCGCCAGGATGGCAAGACGCAGGGCATGACCTCACGCTATCGCATCGAACTCAGCATGGACGGCACGAACTGGAAAAATGTTGCAGAGGGAGAATTCGGTAACCTGAGAGCCAATCCCGTGGAACAATACGTCACGTTTGAACCACAGAAAGCGCGTTTCATCCGATTCTTCTCCACCGCCGCCCTTGATGGCAAGGGCAGCAGCGTGGCCGAGATGAAAATCTACGGACGCCCCGCAGGTAATTAAACGTCATTTCAGAGCTCTCGCGAAAATGCGGATCGCGGGAGAACTGGTTCTATTCGGAGCTCGGTACGAAAGTACCGGGCTCCGATTAATTCGGGGCCCACCAAATCGTCATACTATAGTGTCCGGAAAATTCCGCAGACGATACGATGTCAAATTATGGGACACCAGAAATGCAAACTCTTCCTTTTTATGTCAAATCCTGCACTTGCGTGGAATCTTGGGTTCTGGTAGTATGCGGCTAAGATTCCCATGATGAACACTATCCTTTCCACTCTCGAGACAGCCTGGCTTATTTTTCTCGTCATCATGTTTTTCAACGTGATGATATTTGTACACGAACTGGGGCATTTCCTTGCCGGCAAATGGCGAGGTGCATATATTGACCGTTTCCAGATATGGTTCGGCAAACCTATCTGGCAGAAAGAAATCAACGGAGTGAAGTGGGGGCTCGGCTGGATTCCTGCTGGTGGTTTTGTCTCCCTGCCCCAGCTGGCCGATATGCAGAGCATCGAGGGCGAGGCCGATATCCCCAAGGACCTGAAGCCGCTCAAGCCTCTGGATAAAGTCATCATTGCCGCAGCGGGGCCGCTGGCTTCGCTTCTGCTGGCGTATTTCTTCGCCGTGCTCGTATGGGTAGTAGGCAAACCCGTAGCAGAAATGCCGACCACCACTATTGGTTACATTCCGGCGGATTCTCCCGCTGCCGAGGCTGGTCTGCTGCCGGGTGACACGATACGAGCCATTGACGGTCAGCCGGTGCACAAGTGGATGGGCAACATGGAAGGCGTGCGCGAACTCGTTGCCATGAGTGAGAATGAAACCATCGCCTTTACCATCGACCGCAAAATGCCAGATGGCAGCACGCAGCAACTCACCATCGAAAGCGGCTACAAACTCCCCGAAACCAAGTGGTGGCAGCGCACGGCCATGCGCCAGGTGGGTATCATGCCAGAAGCTCCCGCCATCATTGGCAATATCATCCCCGGCTCTCCTGCAGAACAGGCTGGGCTGATTAAAGGACAGCGCATCGTGAAGCTGAACGGCACTCCTGTTTTTTCCCCCGTCCCCGTAGTGGAAGCAGCAGAAAAAGGGGCAATTGAGCTGACTCTGCAAAATACCGATGGCAGCGAAGTGACCACCTGCATCACCCCTGCACTACCCACTAACTGGCAGGGCCAGGCGGGAGCCCGCCCCATCATGGGCTTCACCTGGGGAGGCATGGAAGATTCTCTGAAGACTGAACATCCCGGCGTGCAGGAGCAGATTGACCAGAGTTTCCGCTGGATGGGTGAAACTCTGGCCAAAGTGGCAGCCCCCGGCAGCAGCGTGGGCATGCAGCATCTTTCCGGGCCCGTGGGTATCGGTAATTATCTGTACCAGATGCTCAGCTCCCCCGATGGCTGGAAACTCATTCTGTGGTTCGCCGTGGTGTTGAACGTGAACCTGGCCGTGCTGAACATTCTTCCCCTGCCCATTGTGGACGGTGGACATGTGGTGCTTGGCACGCTTGAAATCATCTTCCGCCGCCCCGTGGGTGGCAAGATCCTGGAGTGGATTCAGACCGGTTTCATGTTCCTGATTCTCACCTTCTTCCTGTTCGTGACATTCAAGGATGTGGGCGACATGGTCGGTGGTGAAGATGATGCAGCAGACAAACTCCCTGCCCCCATCTTCTCCAAGTAAATGGGAGGATTCACCCTCAGTGACCCACACTGGGATTTCAGGCATCCGGAAAGCCTGGAACTGCTTCGCCGCATTGTGGACAAGCAAGGTGTGGGACTGACAGGGGACGACCTGCTCTGCGTATTCAACGGCTACCTGCCCGCCGGCACCGCTGCCGAATGCTGTGCCTACCTGCATGCGCTCTTCCAGCTCTTCCGCACGCCAGAGGACGACGCTGCCAGCCAGCTGTGGGATACCATACTCTGGATATGGCTGGTGCAGGAGCGCAGCGCGCTGGAGAAGCTGGACCAATACCAACGCATCATTGATGAGCTGCGCCGCATTGTACACGACACGCTCATCCCTGCCCCATGGCAGCCGGAAAGCGGAGCGGATGAAATCGGACACCGCGCCTCCATGCTGCTGAACTGGATGTGCAGCCCCTGGGGGCAGGAGGAGACGGAGAACATTCTGAACCAGCTGGCCGCCGGCGACATCGCCCGGCAATTCATTCTGCTGCTCATTTTTCTGGAAACCAAGAATCCCAGCTACCCCCTCGGCACCCAGGAGGCCGATAAAACCGCCTTCCCGCCTTTCGTGGAACGCTTTGCAAACCATTTCCGGGAAAGCACAGCGCTTTATGATGCCGTCTTCCGGCTCAGCGAATTACCTTTACCTGCCAATGATGCCAGCGGTTGCAGCATTGCCGTAAGGCGCACACTGGAAGAATGCGGCTGGTATTTGTGACGCGTTTCGCGCAAGCACACTACAAATGGGAGTTTGCCGGGCAGGCGAAGCCTGCGGAACTTTATGCCCCAGAGGGGCTATAGAGGAGAGGCAGGGGTAAGCCCGCGTCAGCGGGCGCAGCCCCTGCTAACAAACAAAACATGACGGAGCCCGCGGAGCGGGTGACAGAACAGTCGCAACGAGTTAAGCCACCGCTCTGTCACCCGCTCCGCGGGCTCTGAAACTTTTTTTAGCTTAGCCGGGGCTGCGAGCGCTGACGCGCTCTTACCCCGGCCTTCTATCTTTCACCCACTTCGTGGGCTCAAAATTCCGCAGGCTTCGCCTGCCCCACAAATCGCCATTTGCAGAGCATCTGGTTCTTTCTCGAAACGGAGGACTAAGCCCCGCGCCGCTCGGACAACTTGGCCCGGCAACACATGCTTTTCCCGCGCGCACACTTCGAGCGCGTTCTAACACCATTTTCTCCTTGACTCCAAGAAGAAAAGTGGTAGTCTGAAACTAATCGCGATGAAATCTCTCCTTTCTAAATTGAGTTTGGCTCTGATGTGTGGCGTGGCTTGTGCTTCCGAGGAAGGTGGTCACCATGGTCTCTCTACTGATGCGCCGGTACTGTGGAATATTGATTTACCGTTCTGGCCGGGGCATTCCCTGCCCATCACCAACTCCATGGTCATGATGACCATTGCCGTGGTGCTGCTTACCATCATCCTGCGCCTGGCCACCCGCAAGATGGAGCGCGTGCCGCGCGGTCTGCAGAACTTCGTGGAGTGGATTTTCGAAATGCTGTACAACTTTGTGGAAGGACTTATCGGCAAGAAACTGGCCAGCAAATACATCTGGTACTTTGCCACCGTGTTCCTGCTCATCCTGACCAGCAACTACATGGGGCTCATCCCCGGTGTGGGTGAAATCACCTACCACGGGCACCCGGTTTTCCGCGGGGCCAATGCAGACCTGAACGTGACCCTCTTCCTGGGTCTGTTCTACACCCTGCTCTGGTTCATCTGGAGCATCAAGGAACAGGGCATCGGCCACTTTGTGGGGCATATCTTCGGGCCCAAGGGCGGCCTGAAAGGCATGCTCAAGAACCTGCTGCTGCCGGTCTTCTTCTTTGTGGGCCTTATCGAACTTCTTTCCATCGCCATCCGCCCCGTGGCTCTGGCCGCCCGTCTTTTCGGTAACATCTACGCCGGTGAAGCCATTCTGGAGCAGATGAGCATCGTGAGCGGAAGCATCCTGGGCAACGCCGCCGCTATGCTTCCTTTCATGTGTCTGGAAATTCTGGTGGGCTTTGTACAGGCTCTGGTGTTCCTGATGCTCACGGCCATCTTCCTGAAGACCCAGGTGGGCGGAGATGAAGAACACGCCCACTAAAACAATTTTCCCGCCGCGGATCATGAAGTAAAGCGTGACGCTGCGGGTTTTCCCAATAAACAACAAACAATAGAAAAACAAAAACAATGATGCTCCCCGCTCTTGCCACTGCCGCCATCAAGTCCGGTCTGGCTGTTCTCGGTGCCGGTCTCGGCATTGGTCTCATCGGCATGAAGGCCGCTGAATCCACCGGTCGCAACCCCGGTGCTTCCGGTCAGGTTCTGACCATCTCCATCATTCTGGCCGCCCTCGTGGAAGGTGTGGCTTTCGTGGCCATCTTCATGGGCTAAGCAATGCTACGCCCGCGGGCATGCCGGGCCATTCAAGAAAACGGCATGCCCCTTCCCCTTTCCCCCCTCTAAAATTATTATCCGTTTTAACTAAAACAACTCACAACCATGTTCACCCCGATTCTCGCCGCAGATATCCAGGACCTGATTTCCAATTTCGGTCTGCATACCGATGCGTTCATCGCCCACCTCATTGCATTCTGCATTCTGGCAGCCATTGTCGTGTGCTTCGGCATCAAGCCCATCTTCAAGCAGCTTGAGGAACGCCGCCAGCGCATCCAGGAAGGCGAGGAAATGCACGCCCGCAGCCAGCAGGAACTGGCTGATGTGAAGGAGACCGGTGCCAGGCTCTTGGATGAAGCACGCGAAACCGGCAAGAAGGAAGTAGAACAGGCCCGTCAGACAGCGGCCCGCCTGCAGGCAGACCTTTCCGCCAAGGCCACAGCCGAGGCCCAGGCCGTCATCGAAAATGCCCACAAGCAAGCCGAGATGGACACCCAGCGTGAGAAGGATGCCCTGAAGGGCGAATTCACCCGTCTGGTAGCAGAGGCCACCAGCCGCGTGACCGGCAAGGTACTGACCGATGCCGACCACCGCGCCATCAACGCAGAAGCCATCAAATCCCTGTAATCAACCATGAAGATAAGCAAGGAAGTACAGGCCCAGGCCCGCCGCCTCATGCGGCTGTGCATCGGTGCTGATGGTCTGATGAACGAAGCCACGGTACGCCAGGTGGCCGATAAGATTGCCACGGATAAGCCGCGCAACTATCTGGCGCTGCTCACCGCCTTCACTGAACTGGTGCGACTGGAACGAGCCGCGCACACCGCCACTATCACCAGCGCTGTTCCCCTCACCGCCGAGGAGCAAGCCGCCATCACCGCCAAACTGAATGCTCGCCAGTCCGGGCTGAGCTACGAATGGCAGGAGGATTCCTCCCTTATCGCCGGGCTCACCGTAAAGGTGGGCGACAACGTGACGGATGCCTCCATCCGCACCCGCATTGAACAACTTACTAAAAATCTCTAATTACACCACGGTATGAGCAACATCGTACAAGAACTCGAAGCACAGATTCGCAACATCTCCACCGCCTCCATCAGCGAGAATGTGGGTACCATTAAAGCCATTGGCGACGGCGTGGCCCACATTGAAGGCCTGAGCAACGCCATGCTCAATGAGATGATTGAATTCCCCGGTGGCGTGATGGGCCTCGCCATGAACCTGGAAGAGCATGAAGTGGGTGCCGTGCTTATCGGCAATGCCGCCTCCCTGAAGGAGGGCGACACCTGCAAGACCACAGGCCGCCTGCTCCAGGTGCCGGTGGGTCCCGGCCTGCTCGGCCGCGTGGTGGACACGCTGGGCAACCCGCTGGACGGCAAGGGCCCGATTCAGGCCACTACCTATTATCCCGTGGAAAAGATTGCCTCCGGTATTATTTCCCGCCAGGGCGTGAACCAGCCGGTACAGACCGGCATTCTGCCCATTGATGCCATGATTCCGATTGGCCGCGGCCAGCGTGAGCTCATCATCGGCGACCGCTCCACCGGCAAGACCACCATTGCCACCGATACCATGATTGCCCAGGCCCAGCAGAACAAGCTGGCCGAACAGGGCAAGCTGCCGGGTCACCGCCCGCTCTACAGCATCTATGTGGCCGTGGGTCAGAAGCGCGCCACCGTGTCCCGCCTGGTGGCCAAGCTGGAGGAAGCAGGTGCCATGGAATACAGCATCGTGGTAGTGGCCTCCGCTTCCGACAGCGCCGCCATGCAGTACCTGGCCCCCTATGCCGGCTGTGCCATGGGTGAGTACTTCATGGACCAGGGCCAGGATGCCCTCATCGTGTACGATGACCTTTCCAAGCACGCTGTGGCCTACCGCCAGGTATCCCTCATTCTGCGCCGTCCCTCCGGGCGCGAAGCATACCCCGGCGACGTATTCTACCTGCACTCCCGCCTGCTGGAGCGCGCCGCCCGCATCAACAGCGAAGGTGGCCGTAAAGGCGGTTCCCTCACCGCCCTGCCCATCATCGAGACCCAGGCCGGCGACGTATCTGCCTACATTCCCACGAATGTGATTTCCATTACCGACGGTCAGATTTTCCTGGATACCGACCTCTTCTACCAAGGTGTGCGCCCGGCCATCAACGTGGGTATCTCCGTATCCCGCGTAGGTTCCAGCGCCCAGACCCAGATTGTGAAGAAGCTGGCCGGCTCCGTGAAGCTCGACCTCGCCCAGTTCGAAGAACTCCAGGCCTTCGCCCAGTTCGGCTCCGACCTGGATGCCGCCACCAAGGCCAAGCTGGAGCGCGGTCGCCGCATCGTGGAGCTCTTCAAGCAGGGGCAGTACGAGCCGAAGAGCCTGGGCATCGAGGTTATCAACCTCTACGCCATCCAGCGCGGCTTCCTCGATGACGTGGCAGTGGAGCAGATTAACACCGTGCGCCGCCAGATGGAAGAAGAAGCCAAGGTGAACGGTGCAGACCTACTCACCCGCATCGAAGCCGAGAAGGCCCTGACGCCGGAAATCGACGCCGCCCTCAAGGACTTCATGACCACTTTCAAATCCCGCCTGAAGAAGTAACAACATGGCAAGCCTGAGAGACATCAAACGCCGCATCAAGTCGGTACGCAACACATCGCAGATTACCAAAGCGATGCAGATGGTTGCGTCCGCCAAGATGCGCCGTGCTCAGGAGCTGGCACTCAAAGGGCGCGTGTACATCTGCGCCCTGTCGCGGGTATTCAAGCACCTGCGGGAATCCATTGCCGAGGGTTCCGTCCAGCTCATGGAAAAGCGCGAGACCGGCAAGCAGCTCGTCATCGTGGTGAGCACCGACCGCGGTCTCTGCGGTGGCCTGAACACCAACCTGTTCAAGGAAGTGCTCACCCAGTGCCCGGCTGAGGCAGATTACCTCACCATCGGCGGCAAACTTAACCCGCAGTTTGCCCGCGTGGGTCGCAAGCTGGTGGCTTCCTTTGCCATTGGCGACACCGTGGAAGAAGCCGAAATGAAAGCCATTCTGGACTTCATCCGCAAGGGCTTCATGGATGGCACCTATAACCGCGTGACGGTGGTCTACCAGAAGTTCATCAACATCATGGTACAGCGTCCGCAGGTGGTGGATATCCTCCCCATCAAGCCGGAAGATCTGCTGAAGCTGGCTGAGGAGGCAGAGAACGAGGAGCATGCAGAATTCCTGCTTGAACCCAACCCCACCGCCCTGCTCAAATCCATTCTGCCGTTGTACTTTGCCAACCTGCTCACCCAGATGGTGCTGGAAGGCAAGGCTTCCGAGCAGTCTGCCCGCATGGTTGCCATGAAATCCGCCACGGAGAACGCCAAGACCCTCATCGGCGAGCTCACGCTGGAGTACAACAAGGCACGCCAGGCCCAGATTACCAACGAACTTCTCGAAATCACCACGGCCATGAAGGCCATGGAATAATCCACCCCTCCACCATCAATTTTCAAAAATAACTTATTCTCAGTATGAACACAGGTAAAATCGTGCAGATTATCGGCGCCGTGGTAGACGTCGACTTCTCTCAGGCGGAGATGCCCGCCATTTACAACGCTCTCACCGTGGATTATGAAATCGACGGCAAGCCCACCCAGCTGGTGCTGGAAGTGGAGCAGCACCTGCCCGATGGCTGGGTGCGCACCGTGGCCATGAGCACCACAGACGGGCTTAAGCGCGGCATGGAAGTCATCGACACCGGCGCTCCCATCTCCGTGCCCGTAGGCCCCAAGGTGCTGGGCCGTATCTTCAACGTGCTCGGCGAAACCGTGGACGAAAAGGGCCAGCTGGATGGCGTGAAGCGCTACCCGATTCACCGCGAAGCCCCCACGCTGGAAGAACAGTCCACCTCCTCTGAGGTGCTGGAATCCGGCATCAAGGTGATTGACCTCATCTGCCCCTTCCTGAAGGGTGGTAAGGCCGGTTCCTTCGGTGGTGCAGGTGTGGGCAAGACCGTGCTCATCATGGAGCTCATCAACAACATCGCCAAGGCTCACTCCGGTCTCTCCGTATTCGCCGGTGTGGGTGAACGCACCCGCGAAGGTAATGACTTCTACATGGAAATGAGCGAATCCGGCGTTATCGACCAGGAGAACCCGGAGAACTCCAAGGTGGCCCTGGTATACGGCCAGATGAACGAGCCCCCTGGCGCACGTCTGCGCGTGGCTCTCTCCGCCCTCTCCATGTCCGAATACTTCCGCGATGAAGAGAACCGCGATGTGCTCCTCTTCGTGGACAACATCTTCCGTTTCTCCCAGGCTGGTTCCGAGGTATCCGCCCTTCTGGGCCGTACCCCCTCCGCCGTGGGTTACCAGCCCAACCTGGCCGAGGAAATGGCCGGTCTGCAGGAACGAATCACCTCCACCAAGAAAGGTTCCATCACCTCCATGCAGGCTGTGTACGTGCCGGCTGACGACTTGACTGACCCCGCCCCTGCCACCACCTTCTCCCACCTGGACTCCACCGTGGTGCTGGAGCGTGCTCTGGCCGCCCAGGGTATCTACCCCGCCGTGGACCCGCTGGCCTCCACCTCCAAGGCACTGGCTCCCGAGCTCGTGGGCGAGGAGCACTACCGCGTGGCCCGTGGCGTGCAGCAGACCCTGCAGCGCTACAAGGACCTGCAGGATATGATTGCCATTCTGGGTATGGACGAACTCTCCGAGGCCGACAAGCTCACCGTGAGCCGCGCCCGTAAGATTCAGCGTTTCCTTTCCCAGCCCTTCAGCGTGGCCGAAACCTTCACCGGCATCAAGGGTGAATACGTGCCCGTAGCCGAAACCGTACGCGGCTTTGCCGAGATTCTGGACGGCAAGTGGGACTCCGTGCCCGAAGTGAACTTCTACATGAAGGGCAGCATCGATACCGTTGAAAAAGCCTGATTCCGCTCATGCCGATGCAATTCAAAATCATCACCCCCATGCGCACCGCCCTTGAGGCGGAGGTGAGCAGTATCCGGCTGCCCGCCTCGCAGGGTGAGATGGAAGTGCTGCCCGGGCACGCCGCCATCATCACCTCTGTGGCCAATGGGGAACTCACCTACACCTGCCCCGGCCAGGCTGCCGGGAGCCTCTTTGTGGGCGGTGGTTTCCTGCAGGTGGAAAACGATAACGTGCTGTTGGTGACGGATACCGCCCTCACCGTGGACGAAATCGACACCAGCACCGTGGAAAAGGCTCTGGAACGAGCCCAGGCCGCTTTCCGCGATGGAGCCTCCGTCCTCGACCGCGAAGAGCAGACCAAGCTGGAAGCCGCCATTGCCAAGCAGATGGCCATGCTCGACTTCCGGAAGAAACGGAGGATATAAAGCAACTCACAGCGTTTTCTCGGAGAGAGGGACTTCAGTCCCTCTCTTTTTTTATAGCCTCAATCAGCGTTTCCAGCATACCATTAGTGGTAATATCACCTACCCAGATTTCTACAGCATGTCGGAGTACGTATTCATTGCACCGGGTGGCAACCTGCTTGTTCAACATGCTCCCGCACGGTTGGGGTGAAATGAACAACAGGCGTTTTTCTTCAATGGCAAGTTTCTGAGCTTCTGAAAGGCCCTGCTCCAGAGGTATTCCTTGTGGGCAAACGTGAATAATGGGCCGCTTTTTAGTAAGTGCGCGTCGAAGCACTTCCCGTTCCTGGGCACTCGTGAAAGTTGAGATAAGAACCAATTCGGAAGTGAGCGGGACTAAAGTCCCGCGCTCCGAAGAGACAATGCGGCGTGGTGCCAGTGCTGAAGCTGCAAATCCCTGTGACGCCACGAAAGCCCGCTTCGGGTAATTCAGAAGTGTTTCTTCTCCCAGCATATACTGTGTAACTGCCCCCCAGCGGTCACGTGACCAATTTCTCGGGTTATTGCGTATATAAAGCTCGTAATTTCGGAACTCATCCTCGCTGGAGATTAAATTATCCCAATAATCAAATTGCCATAAATGGGGCCCTACGTCAGGTATTTTCCCCTCACATTTCATTTTTCCGTAAATAAATGTAGTCACCCCCTTGAAACGCCCCACCAGAAAGCTGAGATGATTTTCTTTATTCGTATCCCGAGGACTTATATCCAGAATCATGTGAACATGGTTCGGCATAATCACATACGGTCCCAATCTCAGCTCCGGATATTTCAACGGCAAGTTCACAAGCTCAGTCTCCACGCATTTCCCAAGCTCGTTCAAGACACATTGCGTTCCCACAATCGCCCCCAATAGATACTTATTGAGGGCAACCTGAATCGTTACAAAATACCGTCCCTTTCTGTAATCGATGTTTTTGTTTCGCAGCGATTTACGAAAATGGGGCATACCGTCAATATATCACTTTACAAAATCAACGTAAAGACAGAAATATCGCGAATACTCTCTTCGGAGCGGAGGGACTTCAGTCCCTCTTTCAATCATTCGCATTCTGCCGCACGGCGTCGCTCAAGACGCTGTAAATAAACGCACCAGCAATCATCGGCGGTGCCAGTGCAATGGTAGCCAGATTCAGAGGGACTTGAAATCGGCGACTGCGGCAATTACTACTTCTACTACAACGCCAGTGAAAACGACTGGCGAGTCTATGCGGATTGCTACTAATTGCCGGAAACTTACACCAAACCCGCGCCGGAAATCGGCGCGGGTTTTAAAGTGAACAAACGCTGTATAAAAAACTATTTCACGCTGACCTTCAGTGACTTCTGAACAGATTTACCATATTCATTTGTAAGTGTGTACTTAATGGAATCAGTACCAGTAAAGCCAGGTTTAGGCGTATAAATGGCCTTTCCTTTCTTGCAGACAACGGTGCCGCCCTTGGCGCTGGTATCATTCCATTTGATACCAGGGTTCTTCGCAAAACTCCGGAGAGATTCCTCGCCGCAAGGGAGCGTCAGCGTCTGATTCTTCCGTATCTGCGTATTTTCCGGCAGCATCCAATAAGTGAGGTCCCACTTGGGAAGATTCTTCTCATCCAGATACGCAGCAGCACCTGCTGAGGGAATAAGCTTGAAATGGGCAAAATAAGGCCGCACGTCGCGCTTTGCGGCTTCTGAAAGACCAATCAGATAGCGGTCAATCTTGGCCTGGTCAGCATCTACGCCCTGCACAAAGTCCCACTTGTACATATCGTCCTTCTTGTCCCTGAGCCGATGAATGGTGGTTTTCATTGCTTTCCAGCCGAAGGTATCGGTATAGCCAATCATCATGGACGTGATGGAATGAGACCAATGGTGCGTTCCCTTGCCGGAAATCTTGTACCATTTATCCTGCATGATTTCGAGGATACCTTTATCATTCGGGTCGAACAGGCGGGAAAGATGGCGATCATGCGAGTCCTTCCAGTTAAACTCCTTACCCTTGCGAGCCTTCATATAGTAACCACCCCAGTTCGGCGTTGCTTCCGCCCAGAAAGAAAGCTCCATTTCACCGAAGTCACAGTGGTGGCCGTGCTCATGAAGGAAAAGAGCCGCATTATGCTCTTTCATAATCTCCAGGTTAAGCGGGCGTTCCACGCCCTTGACATCCCAATGAAGCGGCCAGACAGAAACACCCGTAATCGCATAATACCCGGAGTGCATACGGAAAGGAACGCCCGGATAATAGGCATAGAAGTCCTCCAGATCACGGTTATTTTCATTCCACCAGGTCATGAGTTCGGTGGGATTATCAATTTTCTGCAGGAGCTCCCGTGACACCACAAAGATAAGATGGTCGCACACCAGCTCACCCCAGGGACCAGGGGCTTTTCTGAGTTTCTTCCAGGCCTTGTTCGTGTGCTTACCCAGAATGAAACGCGGAGCCTTCAAGGCACCCTCAATGGTGACCTCCACGTCCTTTAACTCCAGATTCCGGGGAACATTCAGCAGCATGAGGCCGCCATGCGGGGTCACGAAGGTGGTTTTCTCCTGGGTCAGCTTGAAGAAACGGGTTGAGCCGGGCATGCTCACCAGGGCATAATTGCGTTCACCGAAGTGATGCCCCACCTTAACCTCCAGATGCTTATCCACATATTCCTTTGGAATGGACACCGTGACTGCCTTACCGGGAGGCGCATACAGCCCGAGCGAAAGCATTTCATTCATCCACTTATCGCCGCGGGAATTCAGTTTCTGAGTCAGCTTCACCGTGGCCGCAGATTCCGGAATTTCGCCAAACGAAGACGAAAGACGATGAGCGCCGAGTTTGAGCAGCTGTTTATTATCCAGCGTCTTGAGCCAGGCTTCCTCCATATGCAGAAGGCGCTTGGCTACATGATTCTTGACCGGTTTCTCCGGTGAGGCTATGATGCCGGCTGCAGCATCAACATACGGCTTGAGAATGGCCTGGCACTGTGCGGGATTATCCGCCGGCAAACTATTCTGAACTTTCTGCAGGGCGGCATCCAGCAGATTGCGCCCCCAGGGGCGCAGCGAGTCCAGCCAGGCCGGAACCGTGGCCGGGTCTCGTTTCACCAACTCTGCCAGCAGCTCCTGGCTGCGCTTCTCCTCAGCCTGCGTACGCTCATAGCCTTTTTTCACTTCGCCCTCCAGGCGAGGCACAAGATATCTACCTCCCAGAATCTGCTTCTTGACCCCGGGTCCCTCCCAAGCCAGGCCCACATGGTCGCCACCGCCACCTTCCTTGTAGCAGAGCTCCAGGTAGTACTTCTTACCCTTCTGCAAGGTCATTTTCCCGCAGCCATGGTGAGGGCCGAACTGGTGACGCTGTTTGTAGCGTGTCACTTCACAGACCTTCTTCAGGTTGGCCGCTTTATCATCGGAGCTTATCCGCAGCTCGGCCGAGTCATCCGCAGCCATATAAAAAGTGTAGGTGCCACTCTCAGGTGCCACCAGCAAGGCAGAGAAACGCAGACCGAAATTATCCTTACCGGAGGGAGCTTCATCTATAGTTTCCTTGATGAAAACGGCATTGGCTGCACGCTTGGAACTTACGTCTGCCAGATCTGCCACTTTGCCGCCTTTCACATTCTCCCAGTACTCCACCACCACGCCGGATGCCGGCACCTCGGGCTGCCCCAATGCATAACCTCCGGCCAGCAACATCGAACCGACAACTGCTAAATGTTTACCATACAATCGCATGGTCATGTTATATCGAAATAAACCAGCAAAATCAAGCAGAAATGCAAACAATACAACAGCTGGGGAATGACAGAATAACGCCCCTTGCGGGCGGCACGTCTATCGCTCCGGCCACGCCCGTAAAAAGCCCGCAGTTCCGGGGAACGCGGGCTTTTCGTATGGTTTGTACGATGAAAGATTTAATGCTTTCTCCTGCGGCGGGCTGCCATACCGCAGAGCACCAGAAGAGAGAGAGTTGTCGTTGCCGGCTCGGGCACCTGGATCCATAGCAGATCACCTGAAACCTTGCTGCCGACATTACTGCCCACAAAGGTAGAGGTTACCCAGTCGGAATTCAGATTACGACCTTTGGAATCGGTAAGCGAGAACCTGGTATTCGCCCCAATCGAGCCGGAAGCAAAATTATTCGCGCTCTCAAACAGGAACTGACCACTCGAGCCCCCCACCTGAATGGCCACGAACTCCATGCCCATGCTATACGCCTTCGCCCAGAGGTCATCTGCCAGAATCAAGGTAAGCCCTGTACCCGTCACGTTCACATTCTGGAACTGGTCGGCATATACATGCAGAATCTGTGCACCATTGGAACTGGTGTAAACCGTACCGCCGGACGTTGCCAGCTTCACCGTAGTATTCGCACCTACGGTCACAGTCTCGCCGGCCTTAATCGTTGTCGGCATCTCACCAAGCCCCTGCGCCGCTACAGCTGCTACAGAGGGCAATTTTATATCTCCTGATGAAGTAGCACCCAACACCGCAGAATTCTTATCAACCAGCACGGCTTCTGTCAAATCCAGAGAACAGGCACTGTGCAGCAGCACCACGCTGTTGTGCAGCTCTGTCTGGTGAATCTTCAGGTTAGTTGCCGTACCCGTGGTAGAAACAGCGGCATTGGTGACAACAGATGTCTCAGCTGCTGTTCCGCCCAGCTCCACCTGCGTACCGGAATTTTTCATATTCAGGTTCGTGATGCTGGCCGTTTCAGCGCCGCGGTGTGTCACTGCTGTTTCCACGCTGCTCATATCCAGGGCATCTTCTTCAGCGCTGGTGGTATTCTTCAGCACGCCGCCAATCAACACATGTCCGCCATCCTTCAGAACCAGGTTATTGATGTACTGATCCGTCACCGTATCAGTAAACTGCAAGGCTGCATTCGCCCCCTGCACCGTGATATCTATATTGGCCGTGCCAGATGCTGCAGAACTGTTTGTATTGGTCACCTGCAGCGCAGTCATACCCTCCACTGTGATATCACCGGTAAACTGGTGGATATCACGAATGGCCACATAGCCCATCCGTGTACCAGTTACACCATCATACCCCAGACCATCGGCACGCTTCGTGGCACTACCATCCTTCACAGCGGCTGCGCTGATAAGCTCGTTATTGAATATGAGGTGCACATTTGAGCCCCTCATGTCCCCCAACAGTTGGATAGCATGACTGGAGTTATAGCAGCCAAACACATCGTTTGACTCTGTAATGTATTCGTCCGGCGTGTAGTTGTGTGTATTGAATGTTACTGTGGCACCGTGTGCAATATCCGTCGTTACCGTGTAGTTAACAGTAATCCCCTGTTTCGGGGTAGCTGTTCCTATGCGCTGGGTTGTTTTCCAATCACCAAAGGCAGTAATCGTAGCACCATTGTCGAAGAGAATGAACGCCGAAGGAGCTACACCCTGTTCTTTCAGAGCACCCTGCTGCTGGGAACTGGAGTCCGGTACTAATTCAACTGTGGCAGGAATACCTGCACCGATTCCCGCAAAGGCATCAACAGAGGCAGAGGTATCCATAGCAAGTACACCACCAGCCCCCACGGCCAAGGCATACATACTGTTTTCTACTCCGCTTCCTATAGAAATGCGAGAAGTATCGGCAGTCTGGATATCTGCCACAACCAGAGCAGAATCGACCAGGAATCGACCACCAGCGGCATTTGCAGATTTACTGCCCACTTCCAAAGATTGGAGCCACGCGCTGTTGACAGATTGGAAGGACCCACCAAGCTTATGTACGCTCAACGTTCCTAAACCTTTTTCAGAACGTCCGAAATGGTGTTGAACCTTACCAATATCTGCCTGGTTTGAGTTATAATCCACCGTTTTCTGGAAATCGCCAAATCCCAGCACACCATCGTAATCGCCATTTCGAGAACCAATAATCTCGAGCGTAATAGATTTATTGGTACTCATACTGAGCACCGATGAATTAATGCGAGAACCGTCATCACTCACACCTTGCAACGCAGCAATCTGCGCCACCTGCGCCGCAGAAGCACTCTGCGTTCCAAGCGCATCGAGTGCCAGAACCGTTCGTTCCGTCCCCTGAGTAACACCGAGGTCAACCTTTGTATTGAGCCAGTTGCCATCACCAGTAGCTTTCTCGGTGGTCATAATCTCCATCTGGACTTTACCACCACTTGCATTCAATGATGTTGCACCATGCAAATTACCATCCATCTTCACCGTTCCATAGAACGCACCTGGGTCGAGCACCTTAAATACAGAATAGGTGAATGTATCCGTGGTTCCAGGATTAGCGGAGTTGCCGGTGAGCGTCAACACTGTATCAGAACCGCCTCTCAACTCAGAAAGAACAAGTTTTTTGTCATGAGCCCCTACCAAACGGCCGTCCACCTCAGTGGAGGATACAGTACCATCCTCGGAAATGAAGATGGAAACATACACAGGATTAGTGATAGTCGTGGTGGTCATGCCCTCGCCTGTGTAGGCAGAACTCCAGGTGCCTGTACTGCGGTCATCTGCAAAATCACCTTGGAGAATCGCACCGTTCTGAATAGTGATTTCACCCGTACCCAGAGCTGCCTTGTTCTGCATGACGAGTCGACCACCTTCCAGCACGGAACCACCGCTGTAAGTATTAGCCGTAGAAATAACAGCCGTTCCCGAACCTCCCTTACGCAGGTATGTCTGCCAGGCAGTTTCATCATCGCTATTGAAATCCGGCAACTTAATCTCCGAGTTCAGCGCATCTCGAATATAGCCGGAGCCATGGAAATAATAATTGGTATTATCCGTGAGTTTTAGATCATGTTGCAGGGAATCTGCATTAATAGCGACAGAAACAGGTGCGACATCACCCACAATCTCGACAAGCTGAAAACCAGATTGCTCCAAAGAATCAATGGTAACCTCACCCGTTGTTCCGGGATGCAAGGTATCACCCACAATGGTTGTATTCGTACTGGATGCTCCCCACTCGCCCTCTTGCCAGGCCGTGGGTTGGAAGAGATTGCCAAACAGCACCACCTGGCCTTGCATGAAATTGTGGTTTTCCTTCCATGTGTAGTCAAGGGCATCCGTAGCAGAGGCTGTCCATATTCCCTTGTTGGTCGCACGATTTCCCACATTACCCGACCAAGTACGGCGAGGGTCACCTCTTACGGTCATCACCAGGTAATCCTTAGAGGAGGAGTTCTCCATGTTCAACATACCATAGTAGCCATGACCCAGAGGAATGAAGCGAGTCTGGAAGCTGGACGCGTCCTTGCCATTTATGGTGATGCCCGTACCAGCGGACACCAGATAATATTTCTTACCTGCAGAATTCTTGGCAAATTCCACGCTGGAAAAGTTCACATTAATCGGTATATCATTGTCCTGCAATGTAAGGCTCCCCGTAAGCTTCAGCAATGCACTATCCTGGGTCCAGCTAGGTTCCGGGAGCAACACCGAGAACATGATGTCACTTCCTGTCTCCATCGTGATTGAACCCTGAACATCAATGGATTTCCCGCCATCATCTGCAGCGATGACCAGTAGTTCCTTCCCACTCTTGATACTAATCGCAGAGTTTGTCTGGTAATCTCCTTCTGTTATCTCATCCCAGTCTGTAGAGCTTACAGAATCTTTCGTCACCCCCAATTGCAAGGTCGTACCAGACGTCAGATTCAGGTATCCACTTATGTCCAGGTGATTGAAACCAATAGTGCCCTGCTGGACGGTTAAGGTGTTTAACCTTGCAGAATGAATATACTGGCTGGCAGAGCCACGTTTAACCAAATTCAGGGAGGATTCAAGACCTAATGTTCCAGAACCAGCCTTGAAGCTGGCATCTGTGTCGGAGGCATCATATTCATTGATTCTATACTGCCCCGGCTGCACATACGACTGAGCAAAGCCCACTGAACCATCATATTGATGCGTAGTTGATGAATCATCATCTAACGTAAGTGTCGTCATTGAGTCGGTAACAACACGCACTCGCCAGCGTTCATCTGTCTGCGCGCAGGTTGCATGGATGGTATCGTACAAGGTAATCGGGATAATCCACAGAATCCTATATGTATTTGCCTTGTGTCTCCATACCGCCTTGGTGAATGACGCCTCCAGACCTTTCAAGGTCACATCGCCCCCCATGGACAATATATTGTCGGAAGTCATGGATTTACCAATACCACCCTCCGATGCCGTCCATGAAATGAATTTTTTCCAACCGACGTCGTTATCCCCGACTTCTCGAGTCATGTTAATAACGGCGCCAGCAAAAACATCATCCTGCAAGGTCAACTGCACGGCACCACCGAGGAGATAACCCTGCATCCATGCACGCTCATCGGAATGTGAATTGTTAAATGAATTCATCAGATGTACCGTGCCGGAATAGGCGCCGGTGCCGGTATAATTCGTCTGATTGATAGCAAAGTTAGAAACATTATTTTCAGCCGAAGCAGACGCAGAAGAATAGCCGAAGAGGAACAAGTCTCCTTTACCTTCAATACCTCCGGTAAGAGAAAGCATACGTCCGGCAACAGAGGGCAACCCCGTTTCCTCATAATTAGTTGTACCAAATGAAATAGAAACCCGCCCGGTACCGTCCTGCTTACCCGCAAGGACGATATGATTATCCACATTGGCGGCAACATACGAGGCTCCTCCGGTCTTGTAATTCACCATCAATTCAGAGCCTGCCCAGCTTACTGCATCAAAGGAACTTCCTTCGCCTGTATTAAAGTGGCGGGTCCAGCTGGAATCGTTATACAAGGTGATGTTTCCGGAACCGGCAGCATCATCACAGCCCAGGTACAGCGCACCATTTCTAACTGTTACCCCACCGGTAAACGTATTTGCCGTATTCAACACGACCACGGTTCCACCGTTAATCTCCATGCTGGTAGCCTGGCTTGCTGAAACATCTGCAATACAGGACGTATCCGTTCCGACAAAAGCATAACCATACTTCATCTGGGCATTAACGGCAGAACCACCAAGCCAGTCCTGCCAGGAACTTTCACACTCTACAATCCCACCACCCAGAGTAGAAGCATACTCCGAGGTAGACACCGTAATCTGCCCGGGAGCAACAACACCGGAAATGGTCACATCGCGTACTCCGCTTCCATTGAAAAGAACATTATCTCCATTCTGGAATGTACTGCCGTTCCATGAGGAAGAGGTACCATTAACCTGCCAGCTGGAACCTGAGCTGCCGGACCAGGTAAGAGTCGGCTGTTCAGCTGCAGCTGCAACGGCTCGACGTGGATAGTAATCCCTATAGTCATACCAAGGCGTGCAGGAGGAAGAACTCAACCCTGTGTCGCCGTTCTGTGTATCCAGCTCCTCTTCTTTCTCCTTTGTTTCTTCTTCCTTTTCATCTTTTTCGGTCGACTCTGGAGCCGTAGCCAGAAAATCGGTTTCTGCAGCCGGCAAATCATTCAAGCCAGGCGCCACGTATTCCTGATGATGCGGAGTCTGAGGGAACAGCGTAACCGAAACAGGTTCGCCAGATTCGGTGACAATGGGGTCACTGTTACCAGACGCCACAGTTGATGATTTCTTCACCGAAGCCTGTCGATACTTGGCTCTGGCCATAATACCGGAGGACCAAGGAGCCTGGTAACCGCGCAGGGTGTGCCGGAAAACGCGATCTCGATTAGTTTGCAAAAGAGCTTTGCGGTAGGCGGTGCGGCTATCTTCGTACTCATTAAGAGCCTCAGCAAAACACTTCATTACCTCATCATTGGCGCCGACTCCATTCCCACCCTGTCCAAATCCGTGGGCCCGGAGATTCAGCGCCAGGCGGCACAAGAACTGGCGCCCCTGCTCCGCACTGAGATGACGCTCTCCTGGCAGCAACAGAAAGACAGCCGAACGTATGTGAGCATCGCTCATAAGTTCGACTGATTCCCCCTCCAGAATACAGGCAAAAAGATTATCCAGATGAGACCAGCCTTTCTTCCATTCGCCCTTCATCCAGTGACGACGGTACACAGTAAGCCATGCTTCTTCGAAAGCAGTTAATGCATCGGTGTCCTCACTCTTGAAAATACGGGCAAGCTCTGCTGCTTCTTCTCTAAGCATCTCATCGCGCTTTCCGCACACGGGCAACTCCTCGGGAGAAAGGCCAACGAAATCTCCTTCCACTACGCTCTCAACCTGCGGCAAATCCTCGGAATGAATCCACCAATAATCCAGCACTGCGGCATCTTGAGCATGCATCACCCCCATTCCAAGGGCTGCGACGAAGTAAGGCAACCAACCTCGGTTACGGCTTACCAATCGGTCTGCATAATTGAAGAATGCTACTGAAGTCTCTGAGCTGGCCATGTCAGGAAAGAAAAGTTATCGAACGATAAATAATGCGCACAGAAGGTACCACAATTCATCAATATGTCAAGCCAACATATAGACTATTCATCACCCTTTTGTCATACATATCCGTAACTCGTTGCTGTTGTGCTCATTACAAAACTGGGGGGGGTAGAACTGTTTTATATTTTTAACTTTCTTTTAACTCCTTGTTTCTCTGCGGCTTGTATACACTACTAAACCAACATGAATAAAAGAACAGCCGCCTATAAAATCAATAGGTTTATTGTTATTTTCCGGTAGGCGTCTATTCATTTTTTCTGGAAGCAAATATTTTGTATAGATATTTGCTTATAGGTATAACCAGAGCGTATAGACTTATGTTCCAATAGTTATGTATATTTTACCTAAAGCTATTCAATCAAACAAATACACAAAATTATAATCAACTCCACATTATCATTTCAAAAACAAAACCAACTTACACCTGCAACAAAACAATAAAAAAATGAACAGCACCGCCCTGATGGGAAGTGCTGTTCTTAAAGTCGGTTCAGACCGGAGACTGTAATTAGTCCTGGGAAACCTTCTTAGCCATCTGAACAGGAGTGGTGTTCTTGCTGTTCTTTGCGATTTCCTTCTGGCGCTTGATGTAAGCGGTGCGGCGACGGCGCTTAGTCTCCTTACGATGTTGTTGACCCATGGTGGTACTGATGTGTTGTTTGTAGGGCAGGCATACAGGCCCGCCCGGGTTGATATAAGTGACTCTTAAATACCGCGTTTACCCCGTGAATGCAAGGCTAAAGTGTGCCACCTTCGGAAAATTTAGCCAAAAATGGAGTTGTAAAGCGATTTAAACGAGCAGAACAAGCAATATATGGCCATTCACTATTCAGCATCTCCGCGTCTCGCTAACAATCGCTTGCTACGCCGAGCCAGGCTATTCACGATTAAACTGCGGACAGGCTTTTTTATTGCCAGTGAGCGGGCGAGATGGTAAGCTTGTGGTATGAAAATTGCCATATTGGGAGCAGGTGCACTGGGATGCTATTACGGAGCACGCCTGGCAGAAGCCGGACACGAGGTCTGCTTTATCGGCAGGTCCGTCTATGAACCAATAAAAGCAGAAGGGCTGCATATAGAAAGTGTGCATGGCGATATCCACCTACCCCAGGTGAATGTGTGCCGAAACGCTGAGGAATGTGGCCCCGTGGACTTAGCCATAGTGTGTTGGAAAACCACATGCAACGACCAGCTGCAGAATTACCTGCCCGCACTGGTGGCAGAACATACAGAAGTACTTACCTTTCAAAATGGGATGGGCAATGCTGAAGCAATCTCCTGCTTTGTCCCGGCAGAGAAGGTATACATCGGCCTGTGCTTTGTGTGCTGTATGATGGATAAACCCGGCCAGATTCGACATCTGGAAGGGGGCGATATCCAGTTTGCGCCCTTTGTGAGTACGTCTGCCGGATACGCCCGCGCACAGGAGTTTGCCGCCATATTCGAAAAGGCCCGTATTGTTTCCACTGCTTTTGAATATGCAGAGCAGATTCAATGGTGCAAACTTTCCTGGAACATTCCTTTTAATGGCTTATGCGTGGCGCATGGTGGTATCAGCGTGAAAAGACTCTTTACCATTCCAGGGGAAGATACCCGGGCACGCGCCATCATGGAAGAGGTCTGCCAGGCCGCGGAGAAACGCGGGTTCCCCCTGCCCTTGGACATTGTACACCGCCAGATGGAGCGTACGCGCATCATGGGTGAATTCATTCCCAGCAGTGCGGTGGATTACCTGCGCGGGAGACCAGTTGAGTACGATGCGATCTGGGGAAGCACACTGGAAAGAGCCCATGCAGCCGGTGCATCGGTGCCGCACTGGGAACAACTGGCAGCCGATATCCGCAAACGACTGAATCGATGATGTTCATGAATCCGGCCAGTACCTTGCGACAGGGGCTCCGCCTGGGTGGAGCTCTGGTGTTGCTTGCCGCAGCAGGTCTGTTTCTGCAACCGCTCCGCGAAATGTTACGCACACAGGAACAAGCTGCACATCTGCAACTGCCACCGCCGGATTTCAGACAGACTGATGCACTTTCTCAACAGCTGGCCCTGTTCAGTCTGGGCGGCTTGCGCACCTTTGCTGCGGAAATGCTTTGTGTAGATGCGACCAATGCCTGGCTGCAGCAGGACTGGCCCCGCGCCCAGCGGCGCTGGAAACAAATAACCACACTGTGCCCCAGGCGTGTAAATTACTGGATTCGCGCTTCCCGTGATATGGCCAAGAACGCCGTGGCCTGGGTGCGGCAGAATGAGCAGCTGGATGCCCACACCTGTGCTGTTCTCAGCAAAGATTATCTGGATTCTGCTGAAGGATTCCTGCAGGAGGGAATTGCCAATAATCCGCAAAGTGCGCTGCTTCACCTGGAAATGGCCGCGTTCGATGAAGACCTGGCACGCCGTACGAATTTCTCCCGGGCAGTGGAACATTACAGACGAGCCGTGGAATTGGGAGCATCTCCCATGTACAAGCGCTGGGAGTTCTACAATCTGTGCCGCATCCGCGGGCGTGAGCAGGAAGCATGGAAGCTCGGGCGCGCGCTCTATGAGGAAGAGCGCCACCGTTCCCCTTCTCTGCGCTGCTTGTTGCTTGTGCTGCAGCACAAACTGGATATTCCTGCCCATGAGCGACTGAGCCTTGAGCAGCTTTTTGGCTCACGAGCCCGTGCCTTGAGGCATCTCCGCCCATTCCTGCACAACGATTTGAGATTCCCCACAAACGGAATCAAGGAATTATTGGAGAACTTCTGACAACTCCGCGTCTTGCGTTATTCTTCCCAATCGGCACGGGGGTGAGCCTGGCGGTATACTTCCTGCATGCGGGTCTTGGTCACATGCGTGTAGATTTGCGTGGTTGCCAGAGAGCTGTGCCCGAGCAACTCCTGCACGGCTCGCAAATCAGCCCCGGCATCCAGCAGATGTGTAGCAAAGGTGTGACGCAGCTTGTGGGGTGAAATATGGAAAGGTATATCCGAACTCTGCAGGTATTTATCCAGCATAAGCTGCACACTGCGGCAGCTCATACGCCGCCGCAAGCGGCTGATGAACAAAGGCTCATTTCCCTGCACGCCGCACATTTCCCTATACCGCTCAACAGCCTCGCGCGCATAGTCCCCCACGGGAACAAGACGAATCTTACGGCCTTTACCAAGCACACGGATACAGTTTTCTCCCGGACGCAAGGAGTCTGCATTCAGCGCAACCAGTTCACTCAGTCGCATACCGCAGGAATAAAACAACTCCAGGATAGCGGCATCGCGATACGGCAGCCAGGCAGGGCTCTTCTTGTCTGCCGGCAAGCGGAGAGGTAGTTCCAGCAACTCCTCCATCTGACGCAGAGACAAATGCACCGGAAGGCTCTGAGCCGCCCGCGGCAGGCTTACCTCCGCCAAGGGGCTGGACTGCAGCCCCTCCCGCCGCATGAGATATTCATAAAACGAACGCAGAGCAGCAAAACGCAAACGTATGGTGGAAGGCTTCAGCTCTTCGTTCAACGCCTCATACAACCAGGAACGGAAGATTTCAGCCCCGCATGTTTCCCATGCACAGAATTGAGCACCAGCCCAGCGGCGGAACAGGACGAGCGAACGATGATAGGCCTCCACGGTCCGAGGTGAAGCATTCCGTTCCGTTTCCATATACTCCAGGAAGCGGAACGCAACTGAATCGAGCTCTGAACGGGTGGTACTCACCAGCCCTGTTGTACCATAATACAGCTTGGGAAACAAGGAAATATCATTGACATGCTGCACCCTGCGTGGCAGTATGGGGGACAGAATATGAGATACCCGCTGCAACAGTTCCTGATTTGTCTGCTTGCCCTGGGAGCTGCCGGCTTGGCATCCCCCCTGCCCACCTTGCACCGGCAGACACTGGACAACAAGCAGGTATGGGAATTAGAAACTGAACTTCTCAACAATAATGAGCGGAACGGCGCTGTGCAGGAATGCACGGCTCGAACCCTGCAGGATTTACTCATACAGGCAGAAATGGAACCCAATGTGGAGTCACTGGTGCAGGTACTTACCACGCCTTGCAAAGCAGACACCCCGCAGGCAGCAGTCAAAGAGCTCTTACTTCCACGCGCCACCAGCATTCTGGTGAGTCAGGATGCCACCTTTGCCATCATCATCACCCCGGTGCGCGGAGGGCGCACACTGGAAATTTTCCGGGATACCGCTAGGGGCCTTTCTGTTCAACGTTTGAAACGCTAACAATCACCGAACCACGCGTACGGCAGTCGGGTCGAACCTATTACTATGGTTCCTTCCGGTTTTCATGAAATCTGGCTCATTCTCCTGTTCTGCATCCTCACATGGGTGGGGTTCTCCGTAGCCTTGTATCTGGCAGATCGCTTCCGCAGAAAAAAGGAAGCAATGGTCGGCGGCTTGCTTACACTGCTTCTGTCATCGGTGCTGGCTATGCTGAGCGGATTTGCAGCAGCCTTTCTGGATACAGGACTCATGGTGGCCATGTTATTCCAGCTCTGCGGACTCTTTATCAGCGCAATGGCAGTTTCCCGCGTGCTACAGATGCTGAGCTGGCCCCGCACCTGGCTGGCGGGGCTGCTCTGCCTGCTCTTCTATCTGCTCGTCAGCCTGGTGGTAGGCTGGGGTATCGTCTCCCTGGTGTAAGCAGATAACCACCATTACTCCCTTATTGCAGTTCCGCAATCGCCCAGCTCTGGGGCCGATGAAAATCCGGTTCGCCGCTCAAATCATCGGACGTGGTGCAGAATTGATAATCCGGACTATTCAGAATGCAGGTACAGGCAAGGCGGCAATTCCTAACATCAATCCCCAGAGATTCAAGCCACGCCAGCGGCAATCTGGCAGAACAAGCCCACCCATCGGCCCCTACGCAACCAGAGGTTTCCACTCCTGACGGCACTCCGGCACCAGGAAGGAGCTGACGAGGACCGCAGAATGCGCATGCCCACCATGCCCCATTGGGGCAAAGATTGAACTCAACATAATTCCGCCCTTCCGAATCAGCCACGAAGAACTCTGCCGTATCATATTTCCACAATTCTTCCTGGAAAACACCCGGACGAGCCTCCGGATGAATGGTCACGCCAGCAGCTTGACGCACCCGGTATACCAGAAAATCACCTTCAAGCGTGAAGCTGTATTCCACAGGAGCCGCTACAGGCTTGCCATACCATTCATGGGTGAGTTGCTGAATAACCGGAGTACTGGTGCTTATGATGTTCTTCATGTTACGAATCTTAGCAGAAAGAGCCCCCGATAGCAAGTCTGATATGAAGAGCGAAACTCGTAGCAGGTATGTTTCATATTTGCAGAACTTACATCGAAGCCAGGGTGGATGTGGAGTTCTCGCGGCGCTGTCTGGCTTCCTCCTCCAGCGTCAACCGGTAGGTTGTGTTGCAACAGCCCAGCCCGCCATCTACTGCGGCGACTTCCAGGTAATATGTGCCCGCTGTGAGCGAAAGCGTGCGCTCCAGCTCACTGCCGCCCTTCACCACGCGGGAATCCAGATGAGCAAGGCTACCGTCCGCGCGCTGGCGGAAGAAGCGAAGGCGTGCACTTCCCGCCAGCTCATCCAGGGCCATGCTCAGGCTGCCGCTGTTCTGAAGGGTCACCCGGTAATAGTCGCAGGCATCTCCAGCGCCGACCCATCCGCTGATACTGCG
>DEPT01000067.1 GCA_002358905.1 Akkermansiaceae bacterium UBA3385 | reverse complement strand
GACTACCTTAAAAGGCACGGAGAACCCTATATTTTTACTCCGAAACGACCATGGATGTTTCCGGATTAAGGTAGCCTTGCCTGTTGTTGGAGTAGTAAAATCCAACCGCCAATGGGATTCGCCCCGGCCATCAGCAACATTGAGAATCTCCGACATCTCGTAAAATTTTTGTGTACTCGCATCATACCGACGATAAACCCGATGCGGATGCTCCGTATCTTCCCCCCGCGTCATGCAATACTCATCCCCCTCCGGAAAATCGTAACTGATAGGAGCCCCCTCAAACTCCAGCACCAATTTCTTACCCCCGAACACAGACGGAGCACTCGCACAGCCCGGCAACACAAAAACAATTGTAGGCAATACCAAACCCATCAACAGCATGGCTGCCTTTATCTTTCGGCTAAAAAAATCTTTTGGCAAAAGGGACATAAACAACTCTTTCTACATCTATGATAATACTTCCCAGCCGCGAATCCGCAACAAAAAATTGCGGAAAGTGCAGATTTTCTAATAAATAGACGCTCGCGGCGGGCATTTTGTTGCGAGTTTCCTGCAATTTTGTTGCCGATGGCGTGAAAAACAGAGCTCCGTCTTCGCGTAGCCCTTTCGGGCTCTTGCTTCGCCGTGACAGGCAAAAAGCCGAGGATTTGCTCGAAGTGGAGCCCTTGGTCTGCCGGGTGCGGGGCATGCGGTGCAAGGTAGTGTTTTGTGCGTTGTTTACAGTTAGGCCAGAATCTTGAGGAACTCGCTCATGGGGTAAGCCCCGGTCATGCTGATATCCTTATTCTGGAACACTAGGAAATAGCGATACCCCGGCCCGGCTTGTTCCTGCCACGCTCTGCCCAAGTGCAGCTTGGCCAGTGTCTCCTCATTGGCAGATGGTCGCCATAAATAGAAACGCCCCCGGTGACTAGGCGGGAGCGTTCCAAGAGAAATTGTATCAGCGAACTATAATTCTGATGGGTTTATTATAGTCAATCATGACTTTTTGTCAATAGCTTTACGAAACTTTTTATTTTTCAATAGAGAGAAGCACCCAGTCGGGGAGTCAATCCGACCGGGTGGAGCCTATTACTCATCGTGTAACTTTCATCACAAACAGGATTACCTGCAAGATGAGCACTATCAGCTCAATCATGGTTATAGTTCGCATGACTTCTTTCTCTTCCAGTCAGGTTCAACTGCTGTTCCGTACCTTTGCGGCTACGATACCCACAGCGGACAGGACCGGTTTACTCTCCGCTGAGAAGTGTCGTAAACACCTATCAGCCGGAACTGATAGCGGAAAAGCAGATGTATTTTACCATATAGCCACATCTTGTTCAAGCCCAGCAGAAGAGAGTTTATTGACATGTTGCTACATCGGAAGAATTTTCTTAAAGTGTTCATGTGTAAATGCTCCGGTCGGATGCACGCTGAACAAAAGATAAATCCTTAATCTCGAATGCAGTATTTCATTTTGCCTGACCTCTTACAAGCGATTTAATTGTCTCTTAAATTGTGGAGATTCTTTCACAAAAGACTCATATCCGACGCATTGCAATTTCTTTCCATATTTGCTTAGAGTGAACGTAGGAAAAAAGAAAATCTTTTACTTGCAACTTGATCGAGTCATCCGTTTTCGCCAGGGCAAATGGCAGAAGATATACAAGGCGATAATAGCCATCAGCGCCCCACAGCATTCAACGCCAAAGACAGCAAGCAGGCAATTCATATATTCATCATAATGGAAAGTGGCGGGCCGCGAGTCCAGAATTAAATGCGCACACTCCGCACATCCTACAAATATCAGCAGGGGTATACCATAGCGTACAAGGGGTATTCCTACCGACCGCATGCGTTTGATGATAATGAAAGCACATGCCACATACCACACCAGAAATACAATAAAAGCAGAGACAATGGAATGCATTACGGCAAAGATATTATCGTGTTCCTGTTTCTGTTTGATGACGGAAATCAGCTCTGCATCACCATACATGGTGGCTTCGGCATAAAGTGTGTGATACGACAGCCCACTGTTGAAGGCAGCTACAGAGAGACAGGCCAGTAGCACCGCCACCGCAGCAAGGCTAATCCATGTAATAGGATGTTTCTTCATATGATTCGTTGGTATCTGTTATTAAGCTCTCGTCGCGAGGTACAGGGCGGTGGTAGTCAGGGTTCAGGGAAGGGTGGGTATGGTCATTTCTGTATTTTTGGGCTCTGAGTTGCCAAATCGGCAAGGCAAAGTTTCATGATGCGCTTTGCCCGGTCTGCAACAGCTTCGCTTATTCCGCATTGCTCTACTTTAAGATATTGATTGTGAACAAGAAGCTTTTGGCTATGTGTCCATTCATCAGAAAAGACGCTCTGCGTGGATATCCGGCAGGCCGCAGCAACGAAATCGCCGGATTCATCAAAAAGGTATCTGACGCATACTGCTACCGTACTTGTCGAAAAGCTTTCTTCTATGTATGCAATTTTATTATCCGCAGCAAAATAGGCATAAAGTACGCTCGATTCATCTGAATCGGCTTTCATTTCCGAGACGCAACCTTGTACAACAGCAGCTTCTTCGGGATAATAGTTCTGCCATTCTGTTGCCATACTGCCGGAAAGCTCCGCAAAGGGGCAAGGTGAACAGCTACTCAGCCCCATTGCCGCAAGGCACAGGGATGCGGTGGCAAGGATTTTGTGGATGGCTGGCATGGACATATCTGAGCGTGTATTTGTTACAGGGTATATTAACACTGTTACGGGGGCTTTTGTTCAATCTTTATGAGGGGGCTGTACGTTCTCTTGGCGAAACAGGTCGGCAATACTCGCATAACACATGATAAAGGGTAATGCCACTACCTGGGCCATAATAACCGGGGTGTCGATACCCACATAGCACACTGCAGCCAAGGGGTAGGCATATATGGCATGCCAATCAGCCCCTAATTCTTCTGTCACAATAGCCGTATGCCATTGGTCAGCATCCTTTACCTCAGGATAACTATGTGCAGAGAGCTCTGCACGACTGAAAAAGGGCCGAGCCCCCTCCGGCAGTTCAGTAAGCACATGAGAATCGGCAGAATGCCATTTGTACACAAAGTGTTCTTTACCCGTATTCTTTACATCGTGAGTTGTGTAGCGACGCAACTGCAATTCTTTATAAACCGTCTTCCGCGGGGGGTCCTGCGTTGTCAATTTGTGTGTTCTGTCCCAGAGATCAATGGATGTTACAATATCCGGATCGTATTCACGAAATGTTGCCAGAGTTCCTTTCACATACACCTTGTCACCGGCGCGATAAAGTTCAAGAGTTTTATCTTTTCGCTGGTGAGTCAGTATACATTGGCCCTCTTGTCCCATGAGCTTAAAATGTTTACCGGTTGAAACAATGCACGAGCTGAGTCCCTGCGCTGCAAGGCACAGGGCTGCGGTGGCGAGGATTCTGGGGATGGGGGGCATGGTCGTTGAAAATTGATAATAAGAGTTACTTGAAATCCCGATGCCCTATGTCTTTTCGGTAGTGAGTTTCTTCCTCGGATGCATTTGCATCCTTCACAATAAGGCCAATAACGTGATTCTGCTCATCTCTTTTGAAAGATATGCTATGGGGGCTTTTTTTACCGATAACATTGTCGGCCGGTCGTTCGGGAACCGTGATAACACCATTTTTAAGTTCGCAGTTGAGATGACAGGTCATTTCAGGGTCATCAAGATTATGACCTTGGAAGATGTGGAAAATCGTGACTCCATATTGGTGCTCTCTATGTGCTTGAGGTGTCAGAACAAGAACATCCGGCGAGCCATGGTCCAGTTCATCATCAGGCGTGATAAAATCAAAGCTGTACACTCCTTGGATTTCATACAGCTCATTCCATGGAGGGCAGGGAAGGTCTCGCTCTGTGTTTTCGCAGGCTTGAGCAGCCATTCTGCAGGAAAGCTCAATAATCGGTTGTGAGGTGCAGCTCATGCAAGCCATCGCCGCAAGGCACAGGGCTGTGGTGGTCAGGATTCTGGGGATGGTGGGCATGGTCATAGGTGGTTAAAACCAGAATGGTATCAATACATTAGGCTTAATCAAGATTCTGAACAGCATGGTGACTATGGAGGAAACTATGATACATATGTTACCCCATTTGCTGCCGACTTTGATAAGTATACAGCCTCCGGAAACGAAAAAGCTGACAATGGGAGCAATAAAGGGCAAAACCAACAACAGGAAACCCAAAGACGGATACGATTCGCTGTAGTTCGCAGGTGCAAGAAAATCCGGAATGGAGGTGAGACTGCAAAGTACACCTCTATATCCGCACCATGTTATCCACAGTACGAAAAATACAGAGTTAAATCTGTTGATGAACAACGACATTTCGCTTCCTTTACATAAGATAATACTACCCGACCCGAATCCGTACCACAAATGTGAAAAAAGTGCCGGATTTTCACTTCGTTAAACTATAATCTTTATCGCTCCATTATAAGTCGATTATTTCCGGAGATGCTCGCAGTGGCATATTGTCAGTGTCTACTTTCACCAACGATGAGTGAGCTCTGTGTCGTGGTTAGTATGAATCCGTGTGTACCAGCCATGCTTTTTTCCGTGAGTTGTAGTAGAAATAGTAATTGCCGTCATCCCATATACTGAGCCCGGCGGTGGTGTCCGTGCAGATTTGCAATACGAAGGAATATCCGCCGGGAATTTCCGGTTCCTCCTGCGCGTAGGTGGGGTAACCGCCGATTTTATGGACCTCATAGTCCGCCTCCATGATATCTTCCCGGTACGCGAGCTCCAAGGCGCGTTCCGTTTCATCGATGTTGTCCCAAAGCTCCTCGTTCCCGCCGCAGTTCGGGTTCTTGGGCATATCATTTTTGACCAGCTCGGGGGTGAGAAGGCAGGGGGGCAGTTGTTGTGTCGTGTGATTGCAAGGCACCAGATCGGCTGTGTCAGCATAGGAGCGCAGCACGAACCCGAGGTGTGTTATTTCTTCACCGGCCTGCATCTCGACATTTACCGGCGCATATATGGTGATGAGAGCCACTTTTTTGAGGGCGGCGGGCAGAGCAGGCAGCCCCTTGAGGCAGAGAGTGGCCAGTGGCACCAGCTTATTCCCGGCTGCGTCCGTGGGCCAATCCTCGCCCGGCCGTTGGCGGGTGACGGCGCCTAGGCAGCTTTCGAGTTCCTGCGCGGGAGCTGTTACCGGGGAGCTGTGAAGGACGATGGCTTTGCGGCGCAGCTTGCGGCGTATCTCCTTAACCGGCATCACCGGCCCCTGAGTGAGCGAGATTCCTCGTGCTCTCAGAGCATCTGCCAGGATATCCCGTACCTCCTTGCCTTCTTTCCCTTTGGCATAGTCGCGTGGCGTGCGTCCTTCGGCACAGGCGGCGGTGGGGTCTGCCCCGGCCGCCAGCAGAAGCCGGACCGCTTCCGGATTCTCACACATCGCGGCACTATGAAGCGGAGTCATGCCGCTTTGGTCGCACTGGTTCACATCGGCTCCGGATTCAATCAGCAGGCGTAACATGGCTCCGCTCCCCGTGCTGCAAGCCGCCCAGTAGAGGGGTGGGATTCCCCTGCATTCCGGGTGGTTGATATCAGCGCCAGCGGCAATGAGCAAACGTACGCAGGCACGGTTCTTCTCAGTGTCGAAAGAATGGGCGCATTCTGCCAGCGGAGTCATGCCGTTCTGATCTTCGGCGTTCAGTTTTGCCCCGGCGGCTATCAGCAGCTGCATAATGTCAGCGTTGCCTACGGATTTGTGCAATGCTGTGTCACGGCGATGGTTGCGGTGGTTTACCTTTGCTCCCGCTTTCAGGAGAGTGCGGACACACGCCGTGTCCCTAAGCCTCACCGCGTGCATCAGAGGGGTGTTGTTCTTGTCATCTGCCATTTCCGTGGACGCCCCGGCGTTCAGCAAGACGTTGACCGCTTCTGCATTACCCATGAGGGTGGCCAGCATCAGGGGGGTAATGCCTTCCTTGTTCGTGATATTCGGTTTGGCTCCGGCGCGGAGAAGAAGCGGCAGACAAGCCGTGCGTCCCGGCAGGGTCGCTATGTGCAGCGGCGTGTTTTGGAATTCATCCGTATCGTTGACGGTGGATTTTTTGCCGAGCAGCCGCCCGATATTGCCCGGCTGCTGCGTCAGCAGAGTGTCCAGTGTTTCCGTATTCGCCTCCCACACGGCTTGCATGATGGGTGATTTTTGCTGCTTTCCAGCCAGTCGCAGCAGACATGCCTCTGGGTGGTGGTTGTTTTTGAGGGCAACATCCAGCGGGGTGCCAATCCATGTGTCTGCCATGGCCGATCCATCAGCCCCCGCTTTCAGCAGTATATCAACACAGGTGGCAGATTTGCCGCTATTCTCCCAGAAAAAACTCCACCAGTCTGCGGCTGCGTGCAGCGGTGTTTCCCCGGATTTGTTGCGGGATGTGACATCGGCGCCCGCCGCCAGCAATACCCGCATGCAGTCCGCTGCTCTATAACGGGCGGCTCGGTGCAGCAGGGTGTTTTTATCGGCATCCGCTTCGTTTGCTCCCAGCCCCTCCGACACCAAGTGGCACAACTCGTCCGCATTATCCGCGCGAAGAATTTCGTATAATTGTCGGTCAGTTTCGTCGTCCATGTTTCTTACACCTATATTAAACATCCTCCACCCGGAATCCGCAACAAAAAACAGCAGAAGATGCGTTTATTTCTAATAAATAGACGCTTGTGACAGGCATTTTGTTGCCGATGGCGTGAAAACGGGCTGCAAGCGATGGACGCGGGTGGGGCTCAGTAGAGCCACCTGCTGACTCATTTCGCGCACTTGCGCGTTTTTGGACTGGAATGCCCATTTGCTTTATTCCCGGCCTTTTTTCTTCTTCTCTCTAAATCATCCAACGCCCATTTCTGTCGTACCTTTTTCAGCAATATCATAATGCCCGCATGGCAGACAAAAGCAAAAAGCAGGGCAAGGTAATACAGGACCCGATAGGGATGGCCATATCTGTTTCTTATCGTGACATCGCCATCATGCGGGAACAGGCTCAGGATGGGATAAATCACCATGAACAACCCTGCCACCAGCAGGATATCCCAGAAGCCAAAATGGAATGTTTTGCTTTGACGCGCTGGAGTGAAGGAAGAGTCCTTACTGACGAGAAAAAGAACCGAAAGCAGAATTAACAACAGTCCGACTACGCTGAGAGTAATCAGACGGCCTGATATACTGACATCTGCGACAATCATACGAGGAAGTTAGTTGCGAGAATTGGGGGAGAAAATGTAGAACAATTGCAGCTACTGAGGAGAAGGCAGCGCAGCTCACATAGAAACAGCTGGGTTCAGCTCAGCCCCAGCGCCGCAAGGCACAGGGCTGTGGTGGTCAGGATTCTGTATAAATGGAAGGCATGGTTGTATCGCTGTGAACTATTCGTTGTGTAGGCTTACTTACTGATTCGTGGACACGCTCTCGGGAGCGGTGGTGTTTTTTATGGCCTCCCTCAACAATTCCAGTGCGTGAGGAGATTCTGTGGCCGTTGGCGCTTTCCACGGAGCGCGGATGCGGTGCGGCGGGGTCTTGTCGTCGGCAAGAATATAGGTTAAATAAAGCGGTTTGCCGTTGTTTACTTGTACATCGGGGTGCTGAACTTCCAGCAGGACTTCTACACTTAAACTCTCCAGTTTGAATACTTTAGCTCGCGGGTCAGTGAGTTCTTCCCACAAGCAGCGAACAGCCAGCAGCTTACCCTTTTGTACAGGAACATGATACAAATCTATGACACCATCGGGCTGTTGTTTGTAGTCTTTTAGTTCGTAGAAGGTGCCGGCCGCGTAATCGACGCGTTGTATGGCAAGCGGTAAATGGAACTTCACCTCTTTCCCGCAATATGGAGTAAACTCCGGAAGCCCTGAAAAATCAATAACTTGCTTATTAAGATGTCCGCCATCAGGAAAGTCATGACTAACAGTCCATTGCTTTTTCGCGGAAAAATCCCATCCTGCCGGGATTTCAGCTCCGCAAACTTGTTTGCTTACATATTCATGTTCAGGTGC
>DEPT01000032.1:9489-11521 GCA_002358905.1 Akkermansiaceae bacterium UBA3385 | reverse complement strand
GCGATTCCGGTATAGGTCTAACCATGCTGAGTCCTAATCCTAAGAAAAGGGATGAGGATGGGGGCGGACATTTCCGCAATGTGGTGCAGAAGTACAAGGATTTACGTCGTAATAACCGCAATGTGCAACCGTGGATATGGGTGGATTGGGATTTGTACCTGAGGAATGACCAACACTGCATGGAGCTCTATGAGTCTCGCCCTAAGGGTATACCTGACTTCCTGTTCAGTATTCACAACTTTGAGGATTTCCTCGTTCTTCACAGCTCTACAGAGCGAGTTCTTGAGTGGGTGAACATTTGCCGGGAGTGTAACCACTTTGCCTCTCCCATGCACAGCGAGGAATATATGGCCTTATTCAAGAGCCAATTTCCGGAGTATAAGAAAGGAGAATTGCCGGATAGCTTAGCCATGCTCTCCAACGAGCAGGTAGAGAATGCGCTGATTCATTCATTGGATGCGAGTATTCCATTCAGATGCGATTTCATCGAGAAGCTTGCCGAGTTCATTATGGCGAGATATCCCGATGCCGGTAGACCGTGGAATATCGTTTATAAAGATTTATAATTCAATGACTCGAGACGAGTATACAAAGTTCGAAGCATCTTTTAAAAATAGTCCGCACGTGGTATTATTAGGTGCTGGAGCAAGTTGCGCAGCTATCCCGCAAGGAGATAGAAATGGACTAAAAATATCTGCGATGGATAATTTTATCCAAAATTTGGGCTTGGGAGGGATATTGAATGGAATTGAGTTACATACGAACTCAAAAAACTTAGAGGTAATTTATCAGGAACTTGCGGAAAGAGCAGTTTCAGAAATTGATTGTCAACAAGCCTTGTCTAGCTTGAAAAAATCGGTTTGGTCATATATGTCGAAATTTGAACTTCCTGATTCACCTACGGTGTATGATTATCTTCTCCTTAGTATGACTAAGAAGGATGTTATTGCTACGTTCAACTGGGATCCGTTGTTGGTACAGGCCTATATGCGCGTAGCTCGATTTACTCGGAATCTCCCTGAATTGCTCTTTTTACATGGGAATGTAGCAATTGGTTTTTGTGAACATGAAGGGACAACAATTGCCGGACCTGTAGGGGGAGTCTCTCCTTATGGAGAAGAATTTGAACCATCTCCCTTGTTGTTTCCAATTAAGGAAAAGGGATATAATAAACATGTAGCAATAGCTCGTTCTTGGGAAATGTTGCAAAGATTCTTGTCCAAGGCTTATATAGTTACCATATTTGGATATAGTGCTCCGGAAAGTGATGTGGAAGCAATTGCATTGTTAAGTGGCGGATGGGGGGCCCCCTCCAAAAGACGCTTTGAGCAAATCGAGATTATTGATATTGCAACTGATAGAGATTATGAAAAGATATGGGAAAAGTTCATATTTTCTAGTCATTATCAAGTATGTAGAAGCTTTTTTGAATCCTCTTTGGGAAAGTATCCGCGCCGAACCTGTGAAGCCATTTTTGACCAAAATATGAATGTTCAATGGCTAAATCCCGACAAAGGCTGGCTTGCTGATACTTCGTTTGAACAGTTTTATTTAAAATTATCATCTCTTTTCATAGAAGAACGCAAACCTCGCGAGAGGCCGTATTTGTCTCATCCTTACATACTTGAATTTTGATAACTTCGACTATTGGCCGTGTATTTATATGAAATAGAAAAAACTTCTAATCTCATAGATGATTAGAGGAAGTTGATGGAGCTCACGTTCTTACTTTTATCAATAAGTTGCATGAGAGGCGACGGGATAGAGTCCACTGGACTTTGAAAAGAACTTGTATTTTGAGTGGAAAACCGTCGGTTTTGTGTACAAAACAGCGGGTTGCCGTACCCCTCTCAGAGGGTGTTTATCTTGATAACTTAGGGATATAACTTGCTGTTATTTCACGTAATCTATTAAATATAAGGAAGCAAACACTCATAAAAAGTAAGGATTTTCGATTTCTGCGCGTTAAGGGGGTAAAATTAAAACTGCTTTGTAACAGGCGCAATATAATTCAGTTACGAAGTGCCGTACC
>DEPT01000032.1:0-9359 GCA_002358905.1 Akkermansiaceae bacterium UBA3385 | reverse complement strand
TATATTAAAAGGCTCAAAACGCCATGATTTTGCCCTTTCTTACTCCCCGGGGACTCTAGAGGACTGGGGGCGCGGCATACAATAAACCCCTATTTTATTGCAAGAGCTTAATGTTGAGTGGATTGGATAAAAGTATATGGTTTACCCCTCTCAAATAAAAGTGGTGTTGATAATGAATACGTTATGAGCCTGACCCATAAAAAGACTATACTTTTGCCCCTTTTCCAGCCCGAAAATCGGCAAGCTTTTTAACGATTCGTGCCTCTCCTCAACCCGGCAGACCAAGGGCTCCACTTCGAGCGAATCCTCAGCTTTTGGCTCTGTTCTTGCACCATAGGCAACAAAAATGCAGGAAACTCGCAACAAAATGCCATCCACGCTTGAACAGAGGGGCGGGAATTGATATAATGCCCCGTAACAAGTACTCGCTTAGTTATGACCATCTTCCGTAAAATCCTTGCCTCCTCAGCCCTCTGTCCGCGCGGGGCAATGAAGTAACAACTATGGCTCGGAGGCTATCTAAGTGGTAGAATATCGGTGCATTCCGTTTTGGAGAAAATATAGTGGATAAAGAATGATGAAGCAAGGTGATAAAAAGTCTTTCTGTTTCGGGGTACTGCTGATGGTCGCATTGGCTGTGGTGGCCACCCTTCTTGCCCAGCTTGAGTGGATTCAGCAGCTGAGGCTGAGCCCCCTGGTTGTCGGCATTGTCATAGGCATGATATTTGCCAATACCTTGCGTAAGAAACTGCCGTCCGGGTGGGGGCCTGGTATCGTCTTCTGCTCCAAGCAGGTATTGCGTACGGGTATCGTTTTGTTTGGTTTCAAGATAACGCTCACAGATGTATTAGCGGTTGGGCTTCCTGCCATTGTGACAGATGTGGCCGTGGTGAGCCTTACCATGATTTTCGGTGTTCTCCTTGGCAGGTGGTTGAAGCTGGATTCACAGACAGCGCTGCTTACCTCGGTGGGCAGTTCCATTTGCGGAGCCGCTGCAGTGCTGGGGGCGGAGCCGGTGGTGAAAGCAGAGCCGCACAAGACGGCCATTGCTGTATCAACGGTAGTGATTTTTGGTACACTGGCCATGTTCCTGTACCCGGCCCTGTATCGGGCAGGTGTGTTCGATATGGATGCCCGGCAGATGGGGATCTACACCGGTGCTACTCTGCATGAAGTAGCCCATGTATATGGCGCGGGTGAGGCCATGGATGCCGCAGCTGATAAAGCCGGTATCGCCGCAGTCCTCCAGAGCGATATTCGCAGCAACGCGGTCATCGTCAAGATGATACGAGTTATCCTGCTGGCGCCGGTGCTTGTCATCATGGCAATCTTTTTGAGCAGAAAGAACAGCGCGGGAGAAAACGAACGAAGGAAAATCAGCATACCGGTTTTTGCCTTCCTTTTTCTGGTGGTTATCGGCTTCAACTCGCTGGATTTACTTCCGGCTCCGGTGGTATCCGGTATTCTGACGGTGGATTCCTTCCTGTTGACCATGGCCATGACAGCTCTGGGTTCGGAAACCAGCTTCGATAAGTTCCGGAAAGCCGGTGCCAGGCCTTTCATCCTGGCCCTGATGCTGTTCGTCTGGTTGATATTCGGCGGATACTGGTTAGTCAAAGGGGTAACAGCTATCATGTAAACAGCGCGCGAAATCTTTTCCCTGTTCTTGGCCTGTGGTATGCAACACTGGTATGCCCGGCTCCGAGTCTCGCTATCGATCGCTATCTACGCCTGGAGCATAGTGGATTAGAACCACCACCCTATTGCAAGCAATCAGAATATAGCATTGAGATGAGGCTGTAGATGCTCGGATGCGGCCTTTTTGCAAGTTTGTTTCCGACTTCTAACTTGGTGAAAACATGAGAGGCAAGAGGAAGAGTTCGCAGGACTTCGTAAAGGACTTGGCTTTTGGGTGGAAAAACGCCGTTTTTGAGTACAAAACAGCGGGTTGCCGTACCCCTCTCAAAGGGTGTTTAACTGGATAACTTGGGGAAACAACTTGCTATTATTTTGCGTAACTAATTAAATATAAGGAAACAAGGTTTTGTAAAAAGAAAGGACTTGTTCAGCCTGCGCTTTGAGGGTGTAAAATTAAAGCCGCTTTGTAACTAGCGTAATATCATTTAGTTGCGAAATGCCGTACCCTTCTCAAAGGCTATTAAGGGAGAGGTCGTAACCAGCTCAAAATGCTAACAATCGGTCTTTTGTGTTCGCATTTCAGAGGTTTATAAAAGGGGGGTGTGCAAGCAGTGAGAGGTTTACTGGTTGTTCTTCTGGGGTCGAAGGAAACACGGAAAGGCACCTTCTCAAGAGAGGAGGTGCCTTTTGTGCAAAGGTTGCAGTTGGTTTTCTTGGATTAGCGGCGGCGGCGGCTTTTCTTTTTAGCAGGAGCTGGAGTCTTGGGAGCGGCGGCAGGGGCGGCTGCCGGGGCGGCAGCAGGGGTAGCTGCCGGGGGCGTTGCTCCAGCTGCATCCGGAATCGGGGAGCTGTAACCGGTTGGGCAGAATTCAATCAAATCACCCGTGATTCGGATGCTCGGACGCCCGAAGATGATGGCGTTGAAACCGCCGAATTCCTTGCGGACATTGATAAGCTGTGTGGCCCGGCCGGTGCGGTCGGCTCCAGTGTTCTTGTAGAGGTTATCAAGAGCCTTTGCTTCGGAAACGGGGTCAATTGTGAGCCCGGTGGGAAGCACAATATCTTTATCAATAAGGGGATGCCAAGTAAGCATTCGTCCGAAAATCTTGGAAATCATGCTTACGCCGGTAAACAGGGCAAAGCCTTTGTCTTCACCGGTGACTTGGGTGGCGATAACACGGAAATTCCTTTTGGCAAGAACTACCTCGGTCTTGGGGATTGTTTCCTTGCCGATGGTCTGCATTTGCTGGCAGGATGGAGCAAGAGCAAGCACCAGAGCTGCGGCTGCACATAAAAAGGATTTTTTCATGGCTGCTATGAGTGGACTTTAGTGGGTGAATTCAATGAGGTCAGCCGTGTAACGCACTTTGGGACGCCCAAAGATGAAGGCGTTGAGCCCGCCTATTTCCTTGCGGACGTTAATAATCTGGGTGGCCCGACCGGGTTTGTTTGCCCCTGCGTTTTTATAGAGTTGCTTGATGGCCTCGACATCGGAAGGTGATTTGAACTCAATACCGTTCGGAATGATGCCATCGAATATGCCGAACGTGACAATGTTTGCCGCCGTACCGGCGAGGGGGAGAAGTGTGAAGCCGGTGTCCTCACCGGAGACACGCGTGGCCAGTACTCGGTAATTATTCTGGGAGAGTTCCACGCGAGCCCCTGCAATGGATTCCTTGGCAAAAGGCTGCATCTGGTAGCATGAGGGCACCAGCGTGACCAATGCTGCCGCAATTGCGAGATTGATAGCAAGTTTCATATCAGTTGTGTTGTGATAAGTGTATTGTTGCACGAGCTGCTGCTATGCTTGCAGCATAGCAGATTTAAGGATGCGCATTGCTATCATTAACATGAAAGCGGGCTGCTGTCAAGGTGCATTTTGTATTAGTTCGTGTTGAGTGTGGCGTATGAGTGTGGCGTATGTGATGCTGCCTTTTTCTGGCGGCTGCTTTTTTCACTTTTTTCTGGTTTTGCATCCTGGTGTCTGCTAGAGTATGGGCGTGAATGACAAGGGAAATTTTTCAGGAAGAAGCAAATGGGTGCGGCCATTGGGAGATGTGTGCAGCGTTGCGATGTGGGACCATTTGATGATTCGTAGTGGCAATGCGAACGAGTTTTATGCCACAGAGTGGGAGATTTGGTTTGAACCGTCGGAGGGGGCTGAATCCACCTGTGTCGGCAAACAGGAGTTTCTTCTCATGGGAGGTTAAAACAATGGAATGGCTTGAACAGTGCGAATATACCCGGCAGCAGGAGCGCAGTGGAGTGCGCATCCGCTTTCTTGTGTTTGCTTTTTTTGCCCTGGTGTGGGGAGTGCTGGCCTGGCTGCATGGCCGAAGCATGTATTATGTCCTGCAGGCTGACGCCGGGACAGCGGTGGAGGGGTATGTGGAGAGCTGCTCCCCGGGCTATAAATGCACGCATCTCCGTGTTTCCATTGATTACCAGGGGGATACTTACACCGTGAAGAATCGTGGTTATCATTTTAACGGAAGACTGAGAGAGGAAGCCATTGCAACGCGGCGCGTGACGGTATATGTCAATCATTCTCATCCTGAAGAATCGGTGATGAGCCTGGGTATTCCTTCCACCGTGTGGTGCATCCAGGCTTTTCTGGTGGCGGTGAGTGTTGCTTTTTCCGGGCTTGCTCTGTATCAGCTGCGCGGTGCCCGCAGAGGGGAGGTGCAGGATGTGGAAAGCTGAGAAAGCCCGTTATGCGCTGGCGGTGAACAGGGCAGAGTTAAACACGGCCGCATTGCTGACCCTGGCTGTGTTCTGCTTTCTTCCCTTGATGGGGGAGCAGGACTGCAATGGAACCCACGCGTGGGAGAGCATAGACCTGGCGTTGCTCGGGGTGCCCGTGTGGTGCATTGCTTGTCTGTACCGGGGCTGGAGTTTTAAGAAGCCGCGCCGGGATATCTGGGTATATGGTGTGCTCCTGGCGTATGAATTGGTGCTGGTGGGGTGCCATGCACCCATGCTGTGGGGGCAGCGCTGCTCCTGCTTCTGGCACAGCATCTTCTTTGCTGCCGGTGTACAGACAGAAGGTGTGGTGTGGGGCTGGCTGCCGGGGCATGTATGTCTGTTACTGCTTACTGCATACTGCTTTGCCTTTTCTTTATGGAGCAGAAATAAGACCAGCCTCCGGATAAAGGAGACAGCCTTGTAAGACATGGCTTACAAGGCTGCCGCTGGTGGAGAAAAAGTGCGTTCCTTTATTTGATTTCGACGCGGAGTTGTTCGCCCTTCTGGAGCTTCAGCTCGGGGAAGAGGATGAAATCGTTGGTGAAGATGGCTCCCGGGGCTGTGCAGGTGCTGGCATCGCGACCAGTTTCAGCGGTGGGGAACCACACGGCGCAGCGCCCCTTGGCGTCGTAATTGGCGGTGATTGTGAAGGCCTTGGCATTTTCCCACGTGATGGAGTAGGGGGACTGGCTGTGGGATTCATCCAGCGAGGCTCGCCAGGCGGGGTCTCCGAAGAAGGCTACAACATCGCGGTCATGAACAAGCCCGAGCAGGTCACGCGCGTTATCCTGGTTGGGATGGATGTTGTGTTTGAACATCTGGGGAATCAGGCTGCCGGCGTTGAAACTTTCATCGTTGAACTGCACCTTGTGCAGCTCCGGGTGCACTTCGTTGGTTTTGTGAAGAAGGAACTGGTTATTGAGGAACCATGCTTCTGCCAGTGAAGTGCCAGCGGTGTTACCAAAGAAGGTGCCGAGTGTGCCCCAGCCGCCTTCTCCATACCAGGAGGGAACGGTATATCCCACAACCTGGTTGCATGTGTAGGCCGAGAGGGCTGTCACACACATGCTGTTGGGGCTGTGGTTGGCATTACCGAACAGGCAGTTGCCGGCGGCAAGCCAGACGCGGGGCTGCGCGTCCGGCTGCACAGTTTCCTTGGTGGGGGCAAGCGCTGCAATCTTCGATTCATCGCCGCCCATGGCTTCCTGAACGGGCTTGCCTGCAAACTCCCGCCATTCGTTCCTGCTGAGCTTGTGGAACCGGTTGCCGTAGGAGAAAATGAGACCCCGGCTGAACGGCATTTCAAGATTGAAAGGCGTGGCGTGGCTGGAGGTGATGACCAGGTGGGGGAACTGCGTGCTCAGCTGCTCCGCAAAAATATTCAGAAGGGGGTCCTGGTCGTCTGCCTTGTAAGTAGTGGTGTTTGGCTCCGTATATCCGTTCTGTTCGCGCACCGGAGCTTCAGTCCAGTCTGTGATGCAACAGCTGTGCTCAAATCGGCTGTGATTCACGTTGGTTGTGCCCAGCAGCCGCTTGATGACCAATGGCTCTGCAGATTCAGCGATGCGCCGGGCATCATCTGCCGTGTAGCCGGTGATAATCCCCCAGATGCAGTCCCCCCAGGGGTCGTTATCCACGCGCCTGGCTGCGCGGTGCAGGTGGTTCACAACTTCACGCCCCACTTCCTCCGGGCGCAGCACACATGCCGCATGTCGGGCACCTGTGCTGCGCAGCACCTGGGTGATAGTCGCTTCTGTCAGCTCCGGCAGTGCGAAGATTTCAGCATGGGCGTATTTTTTTTTTAACGCCATGGCAACTTCTGCCCAGGCCGGTTCACGCATCGTGGCTTCGGAGGTGATGATAGTGTAGGCATCTGTTGTTTCGGCCGCAGGAGCCTGTTCCGCTTCCTGTGCCGGCTGTTCCTGCTTCACGGCCTCAGCCGGCATGGTGAAGAAGTAGTTTACGGTATCCTGCGGGGCAAACACTTCGCGGGCAAGCTGCTGAATTTCTTCCAGGGAAATGCTTGTGATATCATCCATCAGGTCGCGGATGAGCGGAAGCTGGCGGGAATCACTCTGCAGACGGGATAAGGCGCTTTCCCAGTACCCCATGGTGCGCAGATTCTTCTGCGTGCGTGTAATGAAGGGGCGCAGAGCACAATCCAGATCTTCTTGAGTAATCTTGCCTTGGCCGAGGTCGATAAGGATGGCATCCATGGCTGTATTCACCTTGACCCGGTTGCTGACAACACCGGCGCTGGCGGTGGTGAGTGTAGCCGCATTGGACAGTGTGGGATTCGTGTTCAGTTTTACGGAGGGGGAGTATGTCTCTCCCAATTGAGCCCGAATGCCATCGAACAACTTCTGGCGGGCAACCGAAGCCAGTACGGTCAGTCGGCGGTTGCGGCGCTGGTCCATGCCATCACCGCAGGGGCGCACCTGGGTTACGATAGTCTTGTCCAGGTCTGTGGTGTAGGGGATGAAATGGCGCATACCCCATTTGGCGTTAGATACATCTGTCTCTTCTGCTTTCAGGGGAATGAACTCGCGCTGGCGGGCGGGCATGGCGCCGAAAGTGCGCTGCAGCACGGGCAGAATCTCCTCCACGGAGAAATCACCCACAATGCTGATTTCCATGGCGCCGTTTTGCAGCCAGGGAGTCAGTGCGTTCTTCACCATATCTGTGGTGCAGGCTTCGAGTTCGTTCTGCTCCGGTGTTGTGAAGCGGGCATCGTTGCCATAGATGGCCTTGGGTGCCTGCATGGCAAAGGCTCCGTTCGGCGTTGTTTCGTAGCGGTTGTAGATAGCTGAGAGCTGGCGGCGCAGTCTTACCTCGCCGTCATTGCGGAACCCCGGGTGAAGAATGGAGGCAACCAGTAGCTGACACTGCATTTCAAAATCGGCGGCGGTGGTGGTGCCGTTCACCAGGAAGCGGTCTGACCCCATGCCGAAATGCACGTTTACGTTGTGCCCGGCAATGATTTTTTCCAAATCCGTGACGGTGTGCGCTTCCAGTCCGCCCATCTGCATGACCTGTCCGGCCATGGAAGCAAGCCCGGGTATATGGCTGAGACGCAGAGTGCCGCCGTCGATACACGTGTTGATGCTGATGCTTCCTTTATTGAAATCCACCGGTTTGAGGTTGACCCGGATACCATTTGAAAGCGTGATGGTGGTAATGCCCAGGTCTTCGATGGTGGCTTGCTGCTCAATGCTGCCGGGCTCGCCGATGTGGGAGTAGGCGAAGACAGGCTTTTCTTCTGCGGCAGGCGGAGTAATCTCCATCTGCATGACCTTGTTGTATACGTCACGAATCCGGGATGCTTCGATTCCCTCTACATTAGCTCCGGAGAGGATGAGACGGGCTCGTTCGGTGTCGAATTCCTTTGCGAGCGCACGGCGGCAAATATCCGGGTCCTTCATGATTTCGAGTAACCCGGCAGAGAACAGGCGTTCGTCCTCCATCGGGGTGGTCATGCAATCATTTTCTGAAAGGGCTTCAATCAACCGGGTAGCCATTCCTGCGGCATCCACCGTATCCCAGCTGTTCTGCTGGCGCTGGAGTGCGGCACGCGAGGCTGCTATAATCTCAGCAAGTTCGGACTGGGTAAACCCATACTGGCAAGCGCGGCGCAGTTCCAGAAGCGCGGCTGTGAATGCAGCTTCCCATTTATCAGATGAAGAAGCGACCCCCAGGTCAAATACATCCACGGTGTGGTACATGGAATCGTAAGAGATATTGGCCTGCTGGAAAGGGGAATCCTGTTCGCGAGCCATGCGGGAAAGTCGGCGGTTGAGCATGGCGCATGCCAGCTCCAGCGGCATATCTTCCACTCGCTGTTTTGCAGTGTCAGGCTTTTGCTTCCATGGGGAAGAAATCATCATGGAAACGGTGGTAAGGGCGTTTTCCGGGTTTTCTATCACGGTGTCAGCGGCACCTGGCACTTCATCATTGCCGGGGGCAATACGTGCAGCCGGTGGGGTGTCCTGCATGCTGCCGAAGTATTTTTCAACCCATTTGCGGGCGGTTTCCGGGGCAAAGTCACCGGTCACAATGACGGTCATGTTCCGGGCAACGTAATGGGTGCGGTAATAATTGCGGAACACCTCGTACGGCGCATGCATGATGACTTCCTCAGTGCCAATGGGCAGATAGTCCGGAAGTCTCGTGCCGGGGGCCGCGTGGCGTAACGTGGCCAGGCTGGCGCGGTAGCTTGCAGAATCACGCGCATAGAGTTCGCTCTTTACGATGCCTCGTTCGTGGTCAATAGCACTATCTTCCAGTGTTGCGCCATCTGCAAAGTCGCGCATGATGGTGAAAGCAAAGTCCACCGTTTCATCGTTCAGGTTAGGAAGATCCAGCATGTACACCGTTTCCAGCAGGCTGGTGTAGGCGTTTGCATCACCGCCGAATCCCAGACCGAGCCGTTGCATGGTGGGAATGAGTTCCCCACGCTTGAAGGTGCGGGAACCATTGAAAACAAGGTGTTCAATGAGGTGGGAAATACCTTTTTCGTGTTCCTGTTCATCCAGCGACCCTGTGTTGACGAAGAGTCGTACGCTGGCACGGCCTTGCGGTTCAGCCGTGGGACGGATGATGTATTTGACTCCATTGGGAAGTTCTCCCTGCGTAATTTGCGGATCGGTCTGCAGTTCTGCAAGCTCTTCTACAACCTGTTGTTCTGCTGCGGCAGGTGCGGGAGCCTGGCTTGCCTGCACCGGAATGCCCATGGAAAGAGCAAGTATCGGGAGAATGGAGTTGTATTTCATACTGAAAATTGCGGCGTTGATGATAGTGACACTCGTTTGTGGCTGAGTGTTGAAAATCTACCGCATTTTATATGTTATGCCGCCACAGGTCAAGTAAACAGTGTATCAGCAATGCTCAATCGGAGCTGTTTCAGATTTGCAGAGGCCATTTTGCATCATGGTGCAAAAAATTGGAATTTGGCGGGCCAAATTCCCATCCCTCATGCG
>DEPT01000055.1:19231-21307 GCA_002358905.1 Akkermansiaceae bacterium UBA3385 | reverse complement strand
CCGCCGCAAAAGAAGCCTCGCCCCCTGCGGGCAGAGGTGCCAGCAGATACGCCCCTTCACCGCCAGCCACCTCTTCACAGCTGAGAATGTCTACAGCATCTGCGCCACCCACTCCCGGGTACAAACGCAGGCTGTAAACCTGGGTCAGGATCGCCGGAATATCCCCCACGCGAATCCAACTTCCCTGCAGATTGTCCTGGTATCGGCTTTCCTTCACATAAGCCCGCACCATCCAGTCAACCCCGAGGTTAATAACGGCATAGTCACATTCCGGATCATCAAAAGCATCTATATCAATATCGAGTGTCATATCTCTTGTATTTGTTGTGGTGGTTTCTGAAAAGAGCCTGCTCCATAAAGAGCGCATCATATCGGTGCCCTTTTCTCTACAAATACTGGAAAAAAGCACAAAATTACAACCAACTATAGAGCGTTGTATTTCTTGCGCATAGGACTTTTCGCATAAGAAATGAAATCCGAAAGCGCGTTTTCCATACCGCCATGTTGCCGGAGATTCAGCAGCTGAAACTGCTCCATCTGCCGCAGTGCAAGCTGCATTTTCTGCAGCATCTCCACATCCATATTGCGAAAAAGAAAAACTCGTTGAGACACGAAAAGCGAGCGTAGCAGATTCTCGCACCGCTGAATCTGCGCCACCCGCGTATCAACTGTTGAAAGGGAAGCTCCGTGGACCTTGTGCAGGTACAAGCGAAATACTTTCTTATCCAAGTCTGCTCCCTTTCCGCTCCAGAAAGCTGCTACGCAGCGTAGTTTCTGCTCACATTCAGACTCTGTCGCCTCTGGGATAAATCGGGCACAGAAATCGAGTGGAGAGCCGCTCAATTGCGGCAGTGGCCCTTCGACCCGAGCATGAGGATCTGCCCCATTACAGACGAGCGTCCATATACTTTCAGCATCTGCACTCAACGCAGCCAGATGAAGCGGAGTAAGAAAAAAAGGTGTGTCACACGGTATATCAGTTGCACCCTGCAGGCCCAGATGCTCATTGATGCGGTATGTTGCTCTGCGTTTCAGCACCTGAAGCGTCACCATGGCCGCCTGATTCACCTCTGCTCCATATTCAGCAAGAGCCAGAACATTATCCGAGGCACCGGCCATGACCGCCCGGATAAGGGGCGACAGCCCTACATCATCCGTGACATGTATATCCCCGCCCTGAGCCAGACAGGACAAAAGCTTCCGCGAACTGCGAAGCGTGGCGCATTCAAGAAGCGAGCCGGGCTCACTCCCGGTACTCAGTTCATTCCGAGAGCGGCATCTTCCCCTCCGCTTTAGTCTTCTTCTTTGCATCCTGTTGAATCCTCAGCAACAGCTGGTGGTCAGTTATATCACGCCGTTCTGTTCAAAGTCAATGCATCTTCAGTATATTTCACAACTTAACATGGCAAAAACAGCCTTTTTTCTGTCAGGATATGAAATTCGGGTTGCCAAGGGGGAACTTTTAGTGTAGACTGTGGCGCTTTTTTGTGCCTGCAAAAAAGTCACCAAAAACAAATATAAACAAACGAACATGAACCCCGAGATATTATTCTGGATAGTGCCGTTTGCTTCCGTCGTCGCGCTGGCATTTGCCGCTAAGTTCTTCTTCGACATGAAGAAGGCCGACGAGGGCAACGACCGTATGAAGGAGATTGCGGGCTACGTGCGCGAAGGCGCCATGGCCTACCTGAAACAGCAGTACAAGATTGTTTCCATCTTCTTCGTGATTATCGCAGTGGTGTTCGGCATCATGGCCTACTACGGTCTGCAGAACAACATTGTTCCCGTCGCCTTCCTCACCGGTGGTATTTTCTCCGGTCTGGCTGGCTTCATCGGCATGAAGACGGCTACTTACGCCTCCGGCCGTGTGGCTCAGGCCTGCCGTGATGAAAAGGACGGCCTCAACAAGGGACTTCAGCTCGCCTTCCGTTCCGGCGCTGTGCTGGGTCTGACCGTGGTGGGCTTCGGTCTGCTCGATATCTCTGCCTGGTACCTGATTCTCGATAACACCGGTCTCGTGGAGGCCGAAGGCATCAGCCGCCTGACGCAGATTACCACCATCATGCTGACCTTCGG
>DEPT01000055.1:18665-19054 GCA_002358905.1 Akkermansiaceae bacterium UBA3385 | reverse complement strand
ATCGCCGACAACGTGGGCGACAACGTGGGTGACGTGGCCGGCATGGGCGCTGACCTCTACGAGTCCTACGCTGGTTCCATTCTTGCTTCCGCCGCTCTTGGTGCAGCCGCTGCTGCCACCGCCGGCTGGGCCTATGAGACCGGCCTTCAGCTGGTCATGGCTCCCATGATTATCGGCGCCATCGGCGCTCTGCTTTCCGTCATCGGTATTTTCCTGGTGCGCACCAAGCCCGAGGCTAACCAGACCCAGCTCATGGCTGCTCTGAACTTCGGCATCAATGTTTCCGGTGTGCTTATCGCCCTTGCCGCAGCTGGCATTCTGTATGCTCTGGGCATCGAGAACTGGCTGGGTCTCTGGGGCTCCATCGTCATCGGTCTGGTGGTGGGTAT
>DEPT01000055.1:0-18570 GCA_002358905.1 Akkermansiaceae bacterium UBA3385 | reverse complement strand
GAGAACGCCACCACCGGTCCCGCCACCGTGATTATCTCCGGTATCGGCGTGGGTATGATTTCCACCTGCTGGCCCGTGCTCTTCATCGTGCTCGGCACCATCGGCGCCTACCTCTGCGCCGCAGGTGAGTGGACCTTCTCCGCTCAGAACATGAGCATGGGTCTCTACGGCATCGGTATCGCCGCTGTGGGTATGCTTTCCACCCTGGGTCTCACCCTGGCCACGGACGCCTACGGCCCCATCTCCGACAACGCCGGCGGTAACGCTGAAATGAGCTCCCTGGGCGATGACGTGCGCAGCCGTACCGACGCTCTGGACGCTCTGGGCAACACCACCGCCGCTACCGGTAAGGGCTTCGCCATCGGCTCCGCCGCTCTGACCGCCCTCGCCCTTCTTGCCTCCTACATCGAGGAGCTCAAGATTGCCGCCCTTCACTACGGTGAAAGCTTCAAGACCAGCTACTTCGGTGAGCAGGTGCTGAACAGCGCCGAAGTTGCCAAGATGAACATTGCTGAGTTCATGGCAGCTTTCGACGTGACCCTCATGAACCCCAAGGTGCTGCTTGGTATCTTCATCGGCTCCATGCTTTCCTTCCTGTTCTGCGGTCTTACCATGAACGCCGTGGGTCGCGCCGCCAAGAGCATGGTGGAGGAAGTTCGCCGCCAGCTCAGCGACAAGGACGTATTCGAAGGCCGCAAGAAGGCCGACTACGCCCGCTGCGTGGCCATTTCCACCCAGGGTGCCCAGCGTGAAATGGTTGTGCCCTCCATGATTGCCGTTATCGTTCCCATCGCTACAGGTCTCATCATGGGTGTTCCCGGTGTGTTCGGTCTGCTGGCCGGTGGTCTTGCTGGTGGCTTCGTGCTCGCCGTATTCATGGCCAACTCCGGTGGTGCATGGGACAACGCCAAGAAGTACATCGAAACCGGCGATGCTCCCTACTGCGGCAAGCACACTGCTGTGCACGACGCCTCTGTGGTGGGTGACACCGTGGGTGACCCCTTCAAGGATACTTCCGGCCCGTCCCTGAACATCCTCATCAAGCTCATGAGCATGGTGTCCATCGTGACCGCCGGTCTCAATATCGCCTTCTCCTTGCTGTAAAGTAAACTGCGATAGAGCAATTCATAAAAAGCCGCTTTCCCTCCTTGGAAAGCGGCTTTTACTTGACAAAAATATTCCGCCAACATAGAATGCCGACTCATGCAATTGCATACATCCTCAACTTCAGCAGACAACAGCCGAGACACATGTGCCGATTTCGTACGTATCGTAGCTATGCTGATGATTTGCATACTGCACATCGCCTATTTGTCAGGCGTTCGTTTTTTAGATTACAACACAGATTACACCGCCAGAATTATTTCCAATGCATGGATGGCTATTTGTATTATCGCAGTTAATCTCTATGCTCTTCTTTCTGGATATCTCTGCATCAATCGTCATTGGAATATCCAACGTTATATAGAGCTATGGATAACTGTCTGCTTCTACACATTCATCTTGTATATCCCGGGCATTATTAGCGAAGACACTCTGCCCAGCATACGCAGTCTCTTATTCATCAATCCCTTTACAAGTTGCTACTGGTATTTTAGCGCATACTCAGGTCTGTTTATTGCTATACCGTTCTTAAATAAAGGTCTGAATTCACTTTCCAAAAGAGATTACAAGATTCTTACGATTCTCCTCCTGTTGTCATTCTCTGTTCTAGGCTGTTGGAAACCTAATCAAATGGCACAAAATGGATACAACGCAATTTGGTTAATCATCCTCTATATTACGGGTGGATATATTAAGCTTCATCGTCCCGCACCTCCAACAAGATTACTCATCGCAGCATCAATAACGGGAATACTAGCTAATTTCGCACTAGAATTTTTTCCAGGGCCCATAACAACAAATTTATTGTGGAGTTATGCATCGATTTTTACTCTCTTAGCAAGTTTAGCAGTTTTCTTACTCTCTTTCAGAATCAAATTTCAATCAACTCTGCTTATAGGCGGCCTTAAACGAGCAGCGCCTACAGCTTTCGCCGTTTATCTCATTCATTGCCACCCATATATCTGGACTCAACTGAAAAGCATTTTGCCCCCTCTAGCTCTGCATTTTGGTAACAGCTGGTGGTTCCTTCCTCTCGGTGGATTGCTTCTCTATGTATTAGGTTCTTTGACAGATTGGATGCGAATATACCTTTTCAAAGCTCTTAGAATAAAGAAAGCTGCCATTTTGCTTTCTAAATTCATTCCCCAAAGCATTAGAGACCTTGATCAATCATCCGACCTCAGGAATTAGTAACAATTCCATTCTGTATTTTCTTTCCAACAAACTTATCAAGCTCATGAGCATGGTGTCCATCGTGACTGCCGGTCTCAATATCGCCTTCTCCTTGCTGTAAAGCTTACAGGTGATTAACTGAAAAACTTAAAAAAGCCGTTTTCCTGCACAGGAAAACGGCTTTTTTGATAACTTCCCGTTCCAAGGCGTGTATTTCTTGATAAACGGAGTCCGATTCTCCTTGCAAGCACTCGGTTGGTGTGGTAGACTGACACCATACTTTCCAAACCTGCGAATCTCACACACACACCATGGACAAACTCATCGTAGAAGGCGGCACCAGACTCAGCGGTTCTGTCAATATCAGTGGTTCCAAAAACGCATCTCTTCCCATTCTTGCTGCAGCCCTGCTCACAGATGAGCCCGTGCGCATCACCCGCGTGCCGGATGTATCCGACACCAACTACATGCTGCAGATTCTCAGCCAGCTTGGCTGTTCCGTAGAGCGATCCAGCGGCACTGTCCGCATTGAATCTCCGGAGGGCATCTCCCACAAGGCTTCCTACGAACAGGTACGCAAGATGCGTGCTTCCATCTGTCTGTTGGGGCCGCTCATGGCCCGCATGAAGAAGTGCATACTGCCCCTGCCCGGTGGCTGCGTTATCGGCGACCGCCCGGTGGATCTCCACATCCGAGGTATCAAGGCACTGGGAGCCCGTGTGCAAGTAAAAGGCGGCAACCTGGTTATCGACGCCCCGAACGGTCTCATCGGCACCACCATTGACATGCGAGGCGACAGCGGCCCCACCGTACTGGGAACTGATAATGTGATGATGGCCGCAGTACTCGCCAAGGGAACCACCATCATCGAATCCGCAGCCCGCGAGCCGGAGGTGGTTGACCTGGCCAATTTCCTGAACAAGATGGGCGCCCGAATCGAAGGCGCCGGCTCCCGCACCATCACCATTCACGGCGTGGAAAAACTGCACGGCTGTGACCACACCGTCATTCCGGACCGCATTGAGGCCGGCACTTTCATGGTAGCCGCCGCCATGGTGAGCGACGGTCTCATGATTAACCGCGTATACCGCCCGCACATGAAGGCCATCTCTGACCTTCTTATCGAATGCGGTCACCGCGTAGAGTACAACGAGGACGGCACTTCCGTATTCGTGGCACCGGGCGAGAATCCCCGCAGCGGTAAGATTCTGACCAACCCGTATCCGGAATACCCCACGGACATGCAAGCCCAGATGACGGCTCTCTTTGCCCTCACCCCCGGCATCAGCGTGGTGAAGGACACCATCTTCCCACAGCGCTTCATGCACTGCTCCGAGCTCAAGCGCATGGGTGCCAACATCAAGGTAGACAGCGGCACCGCCATCATCACCGGTGTGAGCGGCCTTTCCGGCGCTCCGGTCATGGCCAGCGACCTGCGCGCCAGCGCTGCACTTGTTCTAGCCGCTCTGGCAGCAGAAGGCACCACGGAGATTCACCGGCTCTACCACATCGACCGCGGCTACGAAATGCTGGACGAAAAGCTCATGATGCTTGGTGCAAAAGTCCGCCGTGTACGCGATACCGAGCACGAACCCGTCGAGGAGAGTTAACTGCGCATCCCTCGTTCCCTTTCAGCAAGGCAATGCTCCGCACGAGCATTGCCTTGCTGCTTCATCTGACAAAGTTTCTTCTTGCTTTCTCTCAGTAAATTGTTTATACAAGAAGTGTCTATTTTTCTCTTTATCTATCCCCATGAAGCAATTCCAGACCATCCTCCTGCTGATTCTAGTCTGCCTTTACGCAGGCATTGCCCAGGCTGCTCATCATAAAGGAACAGTTGGCTCCATTGCAAGCTTCATCGAAACAAACAGACGCAACCGCGAAGTAGTGCTGAATAACCCCAAGTACGACAAATACGCAAAAGTATTCTATGTATACCGCTGCAACTCAGCTTACAGCATGCGAAGCCTGAAAAAATACACCGAAGCTCTCAATCCCGCTCAACGCAAAATTTTTAACAAAGGCGCAGACCTTATCATTCTTCTGGACATTGAATACGACCGCAAGGACGCAAAAGACCAATACTTTGACGCATATAAGGGAGCTAAGCAGCTGTCTATAAAAAGCCCGATTCTTAACGAAGACAACAAGAAAGTCCGCAACGAAATACACAAGGATTCCTCCTATAGATACTACACCCTCAAGGCTATTGATGCAAATGGAGAAGTCCTTGCTACTTTTTCCTGTTATGATGACGAGATTACCCAGCGTGACGTAAAAACGCGTAAGGAAAAAGTATTAGCGGAAGGAAAGTTTGAATACACAGAATGGCCGGTTGAAGCCATCCTACGCTCGTATAAAGACCTAGTTGCACAAGTAAGCCCCGTGGAAGACGCGGCAGCAACTGACGAAGCAACAGAACAGGTAGAAAAAAAGACATCAAAAAAGAAGACAAAGGAAGACAAGTATAAGCCTGCCAAATGGCGCAAAGTAGAACAGGATGATTCCAACGATGAATGATTTTTCATGCCCGGCATTCTGATTTGACCGGTTGTCGGGCATGTTATAATTCACTAGCAGGTTATAGCCGTCAGCATTTGCTCCATCCTCAGAACAAAGGTCATAACCACCCACCTCTCATTCTACATAAACCTCAGCAATGTACAAGACTTACAGAATACTCTTTATCCTGCTCGCATACATCGCTCTTATCTTGCCCAACGCACATGCACAGGCAAAGGCTCAAGGTCCGTTAAAGGCCATCCCGGCATTTCTTGAAGCCAACGCACGAGACCGCGATGTCATTTTCAACACGGCCAATTACAACCACAATGCCAAGGTTTATTATCTGTTTAACGCCAGCGAGTACTATCTTAATGAAAGAACCAAATTCCTGACAAATATCTCCCGTTTAATCTTCAAAAATGGGGCGGACCTCATCATACACGTCGAATTTTCTGATTCGGATAAATCAATGGCCAAGCAATACGGCAAGAACTACGATACGCCTAAAGCTGCACGTTCCTGCAACGTCAAATGTCCTATCGTCAATTCATACAGGAAGGTTACGAAACGAGCGCTTTTTAAAGACGAAAACGGCAAACGCTTGTCCTATGTGCCATCCGGGCTCCGTGCTGTAGACGCAGATGGCATGCCCCTGGCCTATTTTTATGAAGATGATGATGTCATCATCATGCGTGACGTAACAACGAGAAAAAACACAACCCTCCTGAAAGGTAAAATTGACACCAAAACATGGCAAGCCAAGGCCATTGAACTCAGTTACAAACAACTGGTAGAAAAAGTCACCCAACGAGACGCTCAGGCCTCTACCAACGCAACCGGCCCCGTTACAAACGGGGATGAGGATGTCGAGCGACAAAAGAAAAAAGCCAAGAAAAAACAGAAACCGACCCACAAAACATTCAAGCGGGTTAAGAAGGCTAACGAAGACGAAGAAGGTGATGATGACGATTGGGATGAATAAGCCATCACCACACCCTCGATTTATCTGTGGTACCTCCCTCAGATGGCTTAAACATCCAGAAAAACGGTCATAATCTCTCCAAAAAGGCATACAGCCCCTGCAGCACCTTTTACAGTGTTGACTTTTACTGCAAAAGAGCGTAGAATGGCGCGCGTATGACCACAAACGCCAAAAGCTACAAAGACACCATCTTCCTGCCGGACACCACGTTCCCCATGCGTGGTGATCTCACGACCAAGGAGCCGGCTCGTCTGGAAAAATGGGAGAATGAAAAGCTTTATGAGCGAATTATAATGCGCCGTAAGGCGCAGAATGCCCCCCGTTTCGTACTGCACGACGGCCCCCCCTTCGCCAATGGCGACGTACACATGGGCACAGCTCTGAACAAGGTTCTGAAGGATCTTATCGTGAAGAGCAAGACCATGGCGGGCTACTATGCCCCCTTTATCCCCGGTTGGGACTGCCACGGCCTTCCCATTGAAGCCAAGGTTGTCAAGGAGTTCCAGGGACTGGAGCCCGCTGAAATCCGCCGCCGCTGCACTGAGTTTGCCCTGGGCTTCATTGACCAGCAGCGCGTCTCCTTCCGACGTCTCGGCGTGTTCGGTGACTGGTTCAACCCCTACATCACCATGGAGCCGAAATACGAGGCCGACATCCTCCGCGTATTCGCCAAGCTGGTGGAAAACGGTGCCGTGTACCAATCCATGAAGCCGGTGCAGTGGAGCTATGCTCACCACACCGCCCTGGCTGAAGCCGAGGTGGAATACATGGAGGACACCTCCACCGCCATCTACGTAGGCTTTGAGATGGATGGTGCCGTGTGCGGCATCGAGGGCTGCGAAATGGTCATCTGGACCACCACCCCCTGGACCCTGCCCAGTAACCTGGCCATCGCCCTGAACCCGGATTTCACCTATGTGGTAGGTCGCTACGCCAAGGATGGCGCCGAGCGCAAGTTCATCATCGTGCGCGAGCTCATCGAGACCGTTTCCGCCAAGACCGGTTGGACCCTCGTGGAAGAACTGGCCACCTTCAAGGGCAGTGAGCTGGAGAAGCGTACCGCCCGCCACCCCTTCCTGAACCGCGAGTCCCTCATCATCAACGCCGCCTACGTGACCACCGATGCCGGTACGGGTGCTGTGCACATTGCCCCCGGCCACGGTGCAGATGACTACATCGCCGGTATGGCCTACGGACTGCCCGTGCTCTCCCCGGTGGATGACGACGGCAACTACACTGCAGAATGCGGCCTGCCCCACCTGGTAGGCAAGCATGTATTCCAGAGCAATGAGGACATCATCACCCTGCTGGTGGAAGGCAACCGTCTGCTGGCCCGCGAGGAGTTCACCCACCAGTACCCACACTGCTGGCGCTCCAAGACCCCCATCATCTTCCGCGCCGTGAAGCAGTTCTTCATCAGCATGGAGAAGCTGCGCCCCGTGGCACTGGAGCAGATTGACAAGACCGAGTGGATGCCCGCCTGGGGCCGCAACCGCATTTACAGCACCGTGGAAGCCCGCCCGGACTGGTGCATCTCCCGCCAGCGCACCTGGGGTGTGCCGCTGCCCGTGTTCTTCGATGAGAACGACCAGCCCGTGCTGGATGCCGCCATCGTGAACAAGGTGGCCGACCTGGTAGCCGAGCACGGCACCAACATCTGGTTCGAGCTCACCAGCGAACAGCTTTGCGAGAAGCTGGGCCTGCCCACCAACCTCAAGAAGGGCAAGGATACCCTCGACGTGTGGATTGACTCCGGCTGCTCCCATGTGGCCGTGCTGGAGCGTCACCCCGAACTCTGCGCCCCCTGCGATGTGTACCTGGAAGCCACCGACCAGCACCGCGGCTGGTTCCAGAGCTCCCTCATGCTCTCCTGCGCATGGCGCAATGCGGCTCCTTACAAGAAGGTTCTCACCCACGCCTTTGTGGTGAACCAGGATCGCTCCAAGCTTTCCAAGAGCGCCCAGGGCACCTACACCAAGCCCACCAATGCCAAGTACTTCTATGAAAAGTACGGTGCAGACATCGTGCGTCTGTGGGTAAGCAGCGTGGACTGGCAGAACGAAGTACCCTTCGGTGAGGACCTGTTCAAGCAGATTACCGACCCCTACCGCCGCCTGCGCAACACCCTGCGCATTCTGCTGGCTAACCTGAAGGGCTACAACGGCGAGCAGCCGGAGAAGCTGGATGCTACCGATGCATGGATTCTCGAGCGAACCAACACCCTCATCCGCGAGGTGCGTGCCGCTTACGAGGGCTACGAATTCCGCAAGGTGTTCATGGCTATCAACCAGTTCTGCACCAATGACCTCTCTGCCCTGTACATCGACATGACCAAGGACAGCCTGTACTGCGATGCCGCGGACTCCCCGCACCGCATCAGCAAGCAGTTTGCCATTGCCCGCGTGTTCGATGTGCTGGTGAAGCTGCTGGCCCCTGTGCTGGCCTACACCTGCGATGAGGCATGGGAGCACGCCGGCAACGCCGGTTCCGTGCACGAGCAGGACTTCCCCACTGCAGACCCCGCTTTCGATGCCGGCCTTACCGCCACCTTCGACCGTCTGCAGCAGATTAAGAGCGTGATTCAGGTAGCCATCGAAGCCCAGATTAAGGCCAAGGCTTTCAAGAAGAACAACGAAGCCGCCGTTTCCCTCACCGTGCCCGCCACGGAGGATGCAGCCGTGCTCGCACTGCTGCAGGACAAGCAGTTCGCCAAGGAATTCTTCATCGTGGCCGACCTGGAGGTAACCACCGGCGCAGAGCTGGCAGCCACCGCCGCCATGACCCCGCACGCCATGTGCCCCCGCTGCCGCCGCTACGAGCCCGCCGTAAACGAGGACGGTCTCTGCGAACGCTGCGCCGCAGTCATGGCCTGAGAAAAAGCTTCATTTCCTCATTCACCAACGACAGGCGCACTCCTGACACCGGAGCGCGCCTGTCTTTATCCCGACAAATACAATACCATGCCCCGACGCATCTCGCTTTGGCTCATCATTCTCATCGTTGCACTTTATGCCCTGGATCAAATAACGAAATGGGCAATTGTGCTGAATTTCCCCTATAGCTGGAAATACTGTGTATGCAGCAAAATTATTCCTGTTATACATGGCAACGAGTTCATCAACTTCTGTCTGGTGCGGGTACACAACACCGGCGTTGCGTTTGGCACAGGTCACGGGACCGTATGGGCTCCCTTTGTATTCCTCTGCATCCAGATTGTGGCGCTCATATGGTTCTACCGCCTGTTCCGCAAGGGCTTTTTCTCCACCCGCTGCCTACGCGTGGCCTGGGCTCTCATCACCACAGGTATTCTCGGAAACATGACGGACCGACTGCTGCAGGGATTCTTCATTCCGGGAGCTGAAGATAAAGGTTTCTTCACCAATCTCATGAGCGGCTATGTAGTGGACTTCCTGGACTTCTCTTTCCCCTGGATAAAGACGGAAATGTTCCCCATGGGATACCACTGGCCCTCCTTCAACGTGGCAGATTCCTGTGTGTGCATCGCCGCCGCGCTTTTTGTCATCTCCAGCTTTTTCATGAAGCCGGAGGAACCTAAAAAGAACTAATACATCATGTTACGCGTTCTACTCCCTCTGCTTTGTACCCTGCCCTCCATGGCAGCCTTCAAGAACACCACGCAGGTGGTGCCGCTGAAGTTCGGGCAGATGCAAGCCACAGTCATCTTTGAAACCACCGGAGAGAGCATCGACTCCGCCAAGCCGCACTGCGACTGCACCCAGGTGCAGATTAAGAACGGCAAGCTCACCGCCGTGGTGGAAACGCACACCTTCGACCGCGATGTGGAGAAAACCATTGCCGCCGAAACCAGCGATGGCAAGGAGGTGACGCTGCGCATGCAGTTCCGCGTGCCGCAGGCCATGCAGCTTTCCGCCCGCAGCCTGGTGTGGAAGCGAGGAGAAGCCCCCACCCCGCAAGTGCTGCGCATCACCCTGCCCAAAGGCGGCCCCATCACCCACATCTCCGATGCCGCCCTGAGCGGCGATGCCTTTGACTACGCCCCCAAGGTCGTGAAACGCGGGCAGGAATACACCGTCACCATCACCCCCCGCAGCACCGCCAAAGCCGCGCTGAACCGCCTGGTGCTCACCACCAATTCCACTGAGCCGCGCTACCACAGCCAGATTATCTACCTGCAGGTGAAGAAATAACCAAATTCGCACCGTGTCTCCCGCCACAAAACAACCAAGGAAGCGGCTAATCCCTCTCCTGATTCTCTGTCTCCTGGCGGCGGCGGGCACCTATAGCGCATGGAATGCCCTGCGCATCAGCAAGCAGCTATACAAAACCGAACTGGCCACAGCACTGGAAAGCCGAGGAGATGACATCCGGCGATTCCACCAGACAGGCAGCGGAAATCTCATTGCCCACGGGGGCGGAGTGGGTCCCTACCTCTACACAAACTCTGCAGAAGCCTTTGCAGATTCCCAGGCCCGGGGATTCTCCTTCATTGAGTTCGATATACTCATGACGGCTGACAAACACCTGCTGGCCGCGCACGACTGGGACATGTTCTGCCAATTTACCGGGAGCCGGAGAAAACCCGGAACGCTGAATGAGGCACTTCAACTGAGAATAAAAGGGAATCAGACCCCGCTGAGCGGCCAGATGCTTCATGAGCTGATGCTGCAGCATCCGGACACGGTTCTCGTGACGGACAAAATTGCTGATTTCGTGCACCTGCTACGTGAGATTCCTCTACCGCAGCGTATGATGGTGGAAGTCTTCTCCCCGCAGGATTACGTGCGGGCGCTGAAAGCAGGCATCTGGTACCCGGCATTCTGCATTTCACACAGCATCGCCCTGCAGCAGGCAATCGAGCACCAGTATCCTATCATCACCATATCTGCCGAGCTCTTTCTGGAGCACCTGGATACCATGCGTCAGCTGCACCAGCAGAGAGTGTGCATCATGGTATACGGCACCGAGACACTGGACTGCAGCCAATTCATCCGCGAGCATCTGGGCACTGGCGCCAGCATGATTTACACCAGCACCGTTGCCCCCACCCATCTGCATTGATTTCCCTGCCCTCATGACTTCCGCCGAATACAACCGCACCCGGGAACAGCTCACCTCCATCATCCTGCTGGGGGCTCTGGCCACGGCGTTCAGCCTCTGGAGTCTGGACCACGTGGTAAAATCCGCATGCATCTATCTGCAGGGGGCGGCCTTTCTTTTCTTCATGCTGATTCTGGCGCAGCGCAGCCGCCTGGTGGCCTATGCGATGCTGCCCGTGATTCTAGGCGGGTGGTTCAGCTACGACGGGCTCTACGATGTAGCCGGCTTTCTCCTGCAGGAAAACTGCCTCAGCAACTTCCTCACCACCGTTGCCTACCACCAGCACTACCTGCGCCAAACCTACGATATCTCAGTAGATTCAACCCTGCTCATCATCCTGAAGGGCGGCATACTGTACGGAGCCATATACAGCACGCGCCGCTTCCTGAAACCTGTTGTCTTCTTTAACACAAATGGCACCTGGCTGATTGCCGGAGCCATGACCATTCTCTTCCTGGTGGTTCTGCCGCTAGGCATTCTTCCTCATCCTGAGCCATGACCCGCGTCACCCGAGAGACCGCCGATGGCATGCGGTGGATGCTGCTGCAGAAATGCACGCTGCAGCCGATCACGCTGGTATACAGCATGGTACTGGCACGCCTGCTGAGCAAGGAAGAAATGGGCCTCATGGGGCTCACAGCCATCTTTTTCACAGCGGCTGGCACCCTGGCAGCAAGCGGATTCGGTAGTGCGCTCATCCGTAAGCAGGACCGGACAGAGCAGGATGCCGACACCATGTTCTGGTTCAACCTGGGCATGGGGATGCTGATTGCGCTGTTATTCTTCGCCTCCGCACCTGGCCTGGCAACGTTCTTTGATGCACCGCCGCTCCGCAGTCTGGTGCAGGCTTCCGCCCTCATCGTGCTGCTGAACAGCGCAACAAGTGTGCACCAGGCGCACTACATGGCCCGGCGTCAGTTCAAGGTGCCGGCCCTCATCTGCCTGGGCTCGGCCCTGGTGGCCATGCCCCTCTGCCTGCTGCTGGCCTGGCAGGGCTGGGGCGTGTGGGCCTACATGGTACAGGGCATTGTCTCCGCCCTACTCAGCGCGCTGCTTTTCTGGTATATCTGCCCCTGGCGACCGGGCTGGCGATTCAGCATGGACTCCTTCCGGGAACTAGCCCCTCTCGGCTGCAGACTGGCAGCTACCGGTCTGCTCGACACAGCCTATATCCACGCACGAGCATTCTTCATCGGCAAAGTATACACACCTGCCGCACTGGCCGGCTACAAGAATGGAGCTCAGCTGGCGGCCATGTGCCCCACTGTACTCTGCTACATGATAGAGCAAATAACATTCCCCATTCTGAGCACACTTCAAAAGTCCCCCCAAAAACTCATTGGTGTGTATCGCCGCTATATGCGAACATTCACACTTCCTATTGCATGGCTATGCCTATTTTCTACGTTTTTTGCCAGACCACTTGTCCAAATCTGCTACGGCCCCGGCTGGGATGAATGCATACCCTACCTGCAAATACTCAGTGTTTCCTATGCCACATGGCATCTGCAAATCATTAATCTGAATCTGCTTAAAGCTGGCGGGCCCTCCTGGTTGTTCCTACGCTTGGAAATCATTAAGAAATGCCTGGGCATCGGCATCCTTATCGCCATGTTCTTCATCAGCGTACAAGCCATCTGCTGGGGAGCTCTGGGCACCTCTGTTCTCTGCCTGGGTATCAACACCTGGGCAACCCGCCGATATATGTACATCCCGGTTCACCTACAGCTGCAGGACTGGCTTCCAGCCTTTACCCTGGCCGCAGGCTGCACATGGCTTCCGGCTCAGTTACTGCACAATCTTACACCGCACCTCCAACTGGTCATCGGGCTGCTGTGCTCCCTGCTCCTCTTCCTCAGCTTGCTGCAGCTCTTTGCGCCCAAAGCTCTTCGGGACTTGTGGGAGTTCATCCGCATGAACTCCTCCCATCAGGGAAACCAGTGATAAAGCTTTTTCCCATCAGGCATTTCCTCTACTTTCAGAATAATCCAGCGGAAAATTTTATAAAGACGAAGGCTCTTATTTCTCCAGAAGAATAATGAACGCAGTACATTGTATCGCACCAATTCACTAAATGGATACTCCCCGGGATACTCTCTGTGCAGCCCCGTTCTTATCACCATACTCCGGTACAGGCTCTTCGCTTTGCGTTGCTGGCTGCCAGAAAGCCAGCTGACAGGATTTTCATAAAACTCCATGAACGCCAAGTAGTACCAATCCTTCCAACGAAGGAACAATCCATGTTCTTTCATGTACCGATAAAGAGATTCAAGCATCGGACACGCATCTACAGCGCGTAACTTGACACGAGCATTGGTAAAAGAGCTATCACGCTGCAAATAACAATACAAGGCATCTTCTACATAACAAATACAGCGTGCTTGCATAGCCGCAATATTATTGAACATATAATCCTCATATCTCATTCCCTCGGGGAAGGAGATATGATATTCACGAAGCAACTCCACGCGGAACAACTTATTCCAGAAAAAACCGTTTGTTCGACTAAGTATGTCTGCGCTAGGCTCTACAACTCCAGAACAGGGTACACGCATGTAATCATTTGTGCAATCATTTCCCTGCTCATCTACCCCCATAACTCCGTAACACAGGATATCCGGTCCCTGCTCAAGATGAGGAATCAAAGTCTCGTATGCATGCGGCATTATGTAGTCATCCGAATCAACTCCCGTGAAATATTCCCCATGAGCCATGTTCAATGCCACATTCCGAGCCGCAGAAACACCTTTATTCTGCTGCAAAATCAGCTTCACGCGTTCATCCCGAGCTGCATACTCTCGCAGAATATCTGCCGACCCATCTGTTGATCCATCATCTACACAAATGATTTCCAAATGGCGATAAGTCTGTTCGCAAATACTGTCCAGACATTTCTTCAGCCAAGGAGCGGTGTTGTACACCGGAACTACCACTGTTATCAAAGGTTCTACGCTCATTTACTTTTTTTCCAGACTTTAGTCATGACGGCTTTCCATTTTGCTTGCCATGCCGCCTTGATGGAGCGAACAGGGAAACCATTTACTGTTTCATATCTATTGCCTGGTTGCATGGAACAGCACAACCGCACCCAGTACATCATTTTTTCCCTTCGATTAGAAATGAGCTGTCCTGATTTAACGTACGGCAGATAATATCCGGCAGCCCAACGCAACCCCAGTTTAGGAACAATGTCCCCCCCTACACGAGATAATTGTCGAAGCTGATGCTGAAGCATTCCCACACAGTGTGATACATCTTTGTCTTTTTTCTCCCTCCATTTGGCAAGTTCCATGCAGCGATTGGTAAGCTCGCCAGCAACAAGCTCGCGATATTCTGCATCCTGCCGACAACGGTTCATAACTCCCGCCCAATTATTTTCAGCCAGCAAAATATATTCGGGGAGAAAATCGAAACCAGCATTGGATGATACACCAACTTCCGGATAAACGGCCACGGCAACATCGTTGATACGAGGCATTCCCTCCAGCGCGTATGCTCGATGCATAAAATCTGAATCAGCCAGGCAACGAAAATTTTCTGAATCATATCCCCCCAGCTCCCGATACAGCGCAGCAGCAGCAAAATATCCTTGGTGGCAACATGGGGTACTCATGTATAAATACTCATAATGGGGAATATCCACCCTATCGCGTCCGCCCTTGACAATCCGGACAGCAGCTGCGCATTGACGAATTTCTCCGCGAATAATGGGCTCCACGCATCCAATCAATGATTCCCCCGTCAGCGTATCATCTGCATTCAAAAAATACAACACCTTACCCCTGGCCAAGCGGATTCCCTTATTCATGGCATCATATATACCCGTATCCGGTTCCGACACATACGCTTCAATCTTACCTTCCTCCAGCCATTGCCGGAGCAACTGGGGCGTGCCATCTGTCGAAGCTCCATCCACTATCAAATGCTCAATATCAAGCGGATAACGATTTTTATGAGCCAAAACAGATTCTAACGTACGCAACAAGCCCTCTCGAGCATTGTAACACACGGTCACGATAGTTAAACTATACTTTCGCTGTTCATTCATTGAAAAAACTCCTGATGATCTTTTTAATTTTTGCAAGAATCAAGCCTCCTATAATCCACTGAAATGAGTCGCGATAAGCGCCTTGATATGTCACCACGAACAAGGGAATCCCCATGAAACACCATATTTCCTGACTCATATTCCGGCGTATAAACCACCGCATTTTCCCACGGATTGGCATAATACGTCGTAAACGAAAATCTCGAGACAAAACAGACAGCACATTCTGCTCTCGGAGCAGCGTATAGAACAACGTTTGCAACTCTTCTCGCAACTCCGGAGCTTCACTATAATAACGGTCCACGAAAACATTGCTGACCGCCTGCGGATACCAAGGAGTCGACAGCGGATTAATATTCATTTCTTTGTACCTATTATACACAAAACGTAGCACTTCCATATACCGCATGGTTGTCACTCGCTCCGTTTGACCTGCACGCATAATGGAACCTGAACGCTGCACATAATAATAACCGCTTCCCGGACATATTGACACGTTGCGCGCGTATGGTACATACAGATAATACATAGCGTAATCCTCATGAACCAGGCCGTGAGGGAATCGCAATTGATGCGTCTCAAGTATGCTGCGACGCCACAACTTACTCCAGAAACAGACATTCAAAGTTTCCCCCAGTTCTGGCGTCATTTCATACACCCCGGGTTCCGGTAAATCAAAGTATGGATTAGTAGGCAACGTCGTACCCTCTTCCGAAACCAGTTGAACCCCGTAAAAGACGATATCCACACCTTCCTCTATGCATGAGACGCTCCGCTCATACAGATCCGGTGCAATATAATCATCAGAATCCACTCCTGCTACCCATTCGCCGATTGCATGCTCCAATGCCGTATTCCGGGCGGCAGATAATCCGGCATTTTCCTGAGTAAACACCCGTATACGAGAATCCCTTGCCGCATACTCCTCAAGGATTTCGCCAGAATTATCCGTTGAACCATCATTGACGCACAGAATCTCCAGATTACGATACGTCTGTCCACAGATGCTATCCAAGCACCGTGGCAACCAGGGAGCCACGTTATAAACCGGAACAATAACCGATATCAAGGGATTACTCATCGCTTCAACAGAGATTTCAACACGCGACGCCATCTGCGCCATGGCGCATTCAAAAGGAACCAGGCAAGCCGCAATCTGCATGGCCACATACAATCGGCAGACATGAGGTGAACATTCGGCCTGTTTTGCAGAGAATTCTCATATACCCCGCTCAACTTGCCATAATCATTATCGAGAAGATAAACCTCCTTCCCCAACAGCAGAGACATAATACCAACATGCAAGCGATCTGTCACCACTACGTCTGCCGTTTTCAGCACATCAGCCATCATGCTGATAAGGTATATACTGCACGAAGTCTCCCGGCAGGTTCCGGAATAAACCAAGGACAAATCATACGCCCACTCAGATTCAGCCCTGCAGTTTTTTTCACGATCCGTTCTTAAAACAAATGCAACCCGAAGCCCGGAGAGAGGGAGCCGAGCACTTGCCTGCCGCATCCTGAAGCGGACGTGCGCCTGCATTCCTGAACCAAGCACCTTGTATTGCTCCCAGGTTTCAGCAGAAGCCCCCTCGGCCGGGCGAGCCATAGACGAGCATCCTGGCAATTTCTCCACACACAACCCCAGGCCAAGGTCATGGGAAAGAATAAATCGGGATTGATGATTCAGCGCTGTACAATATGCCAATGTTTTCTTTTCCCTGCAGAATACCGTGTGACGCTCATCCAAAGCCTTTACAAACGCATCTACTCCAGTAATGCTATGCGGAAGAATGACGCACCTCCGCACCTGGGGACGGGTCAAATGCGCCTGAAACAAGTCCATGCCGCCCCAATGCGGGACAAAACGCCCGCCGCCGCCATATACGAGAACATAACTCTCATCCGCTGGTGGATTTTCAGGCGTATACTCCCTCCATTTCAAATCGCAGTCCCGAAACAACTGTCTCGTAGCCTCAGCAATAAGATAATCCCCAAGATTCCCTTCATTCGGCCAATAATAAAACACCCCCAGCTCCTGAAGCTCCTGCTTCAGGAATTCCGAGTCAACCGGTTGCACTGCGCTCACCTGTGTTATCTTCATCTCGAGTAATTCAGCCAGCGTCAGGAGTATAACAAGACAAGCTCCGCTGGGCAAGTTTTATCTCCGGAATCCCCCGGCTTACCATACAAGAGAGTCATGAAACACTCGCTTTGCACTTGAAAGAGGACATGCAATCTGGTACAACCTTGGCAGGATGAGCAGCGCTGGGATGCAGCAGGGCATGAAACAGAGCATGGTGGCAACTGCCGCCATGCAGCAGTTCATGCGAACCCTGCAGGCTACCAATATGGAATTACGGGCACTGACAACCCAGGCCATTGCGGCTAATCCAGCATTGGAAGAACTACCGCCGGCCACTGATGCAGCGGTGGATGAGACCTATACCCCGGATTATGAAGCAGCCCGACGCCACGATTACCTGCTCGATTCCCTGACCACTGCTCCCAGTCTGGCAGAGCACCTGGAGGAGCAGATTCACCGCAGTGCCCTACCCACCAAGGTGGGACAGGCCGCGCTTCTTCTCATTCAACAACTGGATGCCCGCGGGTACTTCTGCGAGCCACCTGATACCATTGCCCGGCAGCAGAAATGGAGCCCGGCCTTGCTGAGCAAAGCCCTGCAGGCGGTGCAGGACCTGGACCCTGCCGGCGTAGGAGCAGTCGATTTGCAGGAAAGTCTCATTCTCCAACTGCAGAGGGAAGGAGAAGACGAGACGCTTGCCATGCAACTTCTGCGCGATTTCTGGCCGCAATTGGTACAACACCGTTATGCGGATGCCGCACGCATTCTGGAGGAAAGCGAATTGGCGGTGGCAGGCGCCGCCCGCCGCATTGCCCGCCTGAATCCGGACCCCGGCAGCGCCTTTGCCCGAGAGGAAAACAGTCTTATCGTTCCTGACCTGGTGGTTTCCATCAAGGATAATACACCCGAGGTATCACTCACAGAGGCCAATATTCCCCGTCTTGCCCTCTCTGCAGATTACCGGGAAATGATGGCTGAGCAGGCAGATAAACCGGAAGTGCGGCAGTATCTTTCCAAATGCTTCCGGGAGGGGCGAGAACTCATCAAAGCCATTGCTGACCGCCAAAGCACCATTCTGCAGGTTGCAAGGCAGATTGTAACCCGTCAGCAGAACTTCTTTCTGCAAGGGCCGCATGCCCTGCACCCCCTGCGTATGGAACAGATTGCAGCAGACGCCGGGCTGCATGTTTCCACCATTTCCCGCGCTGTGAATGGCAAATACCTGCAATGTTCCTGGGGAATCTATGAATTGCGGCACTTTTTCACCGCGGCCCTTTCTTCCGGCTCTTCGGCAGTTTCTCCGGAAACGGTGCAAGCCCGCATACGCGAGCTCATTGAGGGAGAAGACTCCCACTATCCGCTATCAGACGCCAAGCTGGAACAACTCCTCGCAGAAGAAGGCATTTCGGTGGCCCGACGCACCATAGCAAAATACCGTGACCACCTCCATATCCTGCCCGCAAGCTTACGTAAAGGTTAATCCTCCCGGGAATAGACTCTGGCAGAAAGTTTCCCCCGGCACGCACCTAGACGCACCGGGGGATATACTTTTAACAGCACAAAGTCTGCTATCAGAACTTGTACGTAGCAC
>DEPT01000045.1 GCA_002358905.1 Akkermansiaceae bacterium UBA3385 | reverse complement strand
GCCAGGTTGGTCTTACCGCAGGCGGAGGGGAATGCGCCGGTCACATAGGACTTGCGGCCCTGGGGATCGGTGATACCGAGGATGAGCATGTGCTCAGCCATCCAGCCGTTCTTGCGGGCGATGCCAGTGGCGATACGGAGAGCAAGGCACTTCTTGCCGAGCAGAGCGTTACCACCGTAACCGGAACCGTAGGAGATAATCTCGCCAGTCTCGGGGAAGTGGCAGATGTACTTCTCTTCGTTGTTGCAGGGCCAGGTTACGTCTTCCTGACCGGGTTCAAGGGGAGCACCCACGGTGTGCAGGCAGGGAACGAAGTCGCCATAGCCGTCACGCTTGGGGTTGCCGCCGCCGTTCACTTCGTCCTCCAGACGCTTGAGCACCTTCTCGCCCATGATGGTCATGATGCGCATGTTGGTGACAACGTAAGCGGAGTCGGTGATTTCGATACCGATCTTAGCAAGGGGAGAATCGAGCGGGCCCATGCAGAAGGGAATCACGTACATAGTACGGCCCTTCATGGAACCATCGAGATAGGGGTTGAGAATGGCGCGCATCTCAGCCGGGGACTTCCAGTTGTTGGTAGGACCGGCGTCCTCTTCCTTTTCGGAGCAGATGAATGTGCGTTCCTCTACGCGAGCCACGTCAGAAGGAGTAGAACGAGCCAGGAAGCAGCCGGGGCGCTTCTCAGGATTCAGACGAATGTACGTGCCCTTCTCTACGAGCATGTCGCACAGCTTGGTGTTCTCTTCCTCGGAACCGTCGCACCAGTAGACGGAATCGGGTTTGCAGAGCTGGCGAATCTGTTCGACCCACTCAGCAGCCTTCTTGTGAGTTGTACCTGTAATCATGGTGCCTGTAAAATACCACATCCAACGCAAACTTGCAACACGAATTTTAATGGTAAGGGCGAGAATTTTCGCCATAAGCTCTTCAACACCCGGTTGAACTCCAACTCAAGGGCAGACTTAGTATCCGCCCTTGTCATATCCAAAACTCGAAATTCTTGTTCTCAGAGGCCTGCTCTTTTCCTTTTTTTTTGCTCATGTTGCTGATTATTCTTCATACACGCCGGAACAATTCATGCCGGAACAACTCCCGGACTCACGCACCGATATCTATTCTCCGGGTTGTTCTTTCCTTCGGAGTGCAGAAGATACAGGAACCAGACTTCCTCTCCTTATTACCAAATCGCTGAAAAAAGCGACCAATCAGCATCCCGACGAGTGGTTCAGAAACGCAGCCGCATGGATAAAAGCTCTGGATACCAGACGATATAAACGGCTCCTGCTCAACACTCTGATTTTCATCACACTCTGCGTCATTCTTTTTGCCTGGATACGCCGGGCAGAACGGACGACGAGCATCACCCCCAGGAGTAGCACACAGACGGAGCAGAAGGTTCACCGAAAGCCTCTGGTCATGGACACCAGTTCTCCTTATTACGGCTTACCCGTCGGCGCACCTCTCAACCCTATCCAATTGGTGCATTTCAATCGCGAAACCTGCGACTTCATCCGGTACAATAAAGCAGAATTACCACCAAGAGAAGAAACATTCCTGCAGAAGATACTTTCTGCACAGCAGGAGGTGAAAAGGAAGTACGACGAAGAGTATGAGCGTCTCCGCAACGCCCCTGATGGAGCGCACAAAATCAACTGGTTCCTTTACAAGAGCCAGACAAAGCTCAACGCCATGGTCATTCAGGAAATCCACTCTAACTTGAACAAATATTACCCGGATGGAGCCCCGTACGCATCCTGGACCACAATGCAGATTTCCAAAATCGAGAGACTGAGAGTAGACCTGATTCGTCCGATTCTGAAAAAAGAATTTGAACCTTTTGAGTGAGTTCCTGACATCAAAGGCTGATTATCATTGCGCAGGGCTGAGTTTTATGCTACATTGCCGATGCCGTCATGCGAGAAGAACTTGCACCTAACGAAGATATCATATTCGCCCAGCAGAATCAGAAAGTTGTGCTGAGTCGCGGCAGCGTGGAAAACAAGCCCCGCCAGCTGGTGAGCGCCGCGGGTGTCATCGCCTGGTATGTTCTGGCATTAGCAGCACTGGATTTGTGGCTGCTCCGGCTGCTCGGCTACATCTCCCTACCCTGGTAAATCTCGGCTGGCAGCAAAGGCGGCCCATGCATAGTCTCTGCTATCTGCGGCTATTTGAAGCGACTTTGCCTTTCACCGGCTATGTTTACGGAACTAAAGCCCATAGCTCCGACAGATTAGCCCTACACAAAAACGCCATGAATCAAACATGGAGATAGCTTGTCCAGAAACAGTATTGATAATTCGTTCAAGTGCAAATCCATGGGGCCCAGCGTGTCAGTAGATTATTCTGGTGATTTTATGGTTGACTTATCACCCTTTTAAGATATATTAAAATCAGGTAGTGGGCTCACTTTATTAACTGCTATCGGCAGCAAAGAGCACCCCCACAGAACGCAATCAATCTCTTCTAACAACAAAGAATCAATAACATGAAAAACGTATTCACCAGTGTATTGGCAGCAGGTTTTATCTCCATCTTCCTGCTTACGAGCTGTGGAGAAAAGGAAGAAGCCGTTGTAAGGATCATGCACAACAAGGCTGTGAATGCTTTGGTTGAGCAGGTAGGCAAGGCCGATGTCGCCCTGGAGCTCTATAAAAGCGAGTTCCGACAGCGAAAGGAAAATTGGATTAAGATGAAGCAACTCTGCATCACTTACGACCGCCGTGCCAAGGATGCTGCAGCCGCAGCCCAGAAATACCGCGAAGCAGGTAAGGAAAACCTGGCCGTCCTGAAAGATCAGGAAAGCCAGAAGTTTGCTGAGCGTGTGACCATCTTCAAGGAGAGAGAGGCCAAGGTGGAGGAACAGTTCAAGTCCTTCCAGATTGAACTGGAAGAGAAGAAAGTGGCCCTTCAGATTCTGAAGGACGAAGTCTCAGCGCTGAAAGCTATGGGCTCCCTGGGTGACGATATGATGCTCAGTGAATCCGAGGAACGCCTTGAACGGGCTCGTGAGCTTGAAGAATCCATCAAGCAGGACTGTGACCGTGCACAGGCAGCAATCGATGTTAACTTGTCTGCCATCTAAAATCACAACAAATGAGTTGCGCTACGTCTGGACGTAGCGCAACTTTTTCTTACCTACATGGAAATAATAGGCGTCATTTTTCTGGTAGTTGGAATCCTGTTGGCATTAGGATCTCTGGGATTGTGTCTTGCTGGCAAGTTCTGGGGTGTTTTCGGTACAGTTATAGGTTTTACCCTGGTAGGTTTGGGGGAAATCATTCACATAAGTGATGAAGCCAAGCTGAAACTGGCAACTGAAACATACAAGAAAAATGGCGAACTACTCATCATCAAAACATACCAGGAATCTCTCGGGCCTATATACGACGCGGCCATGGAGATTTCTGCAAATACCGACAAAATTCAGCAAGTTTACAACGAACTGGAGAAGAAATCAAACAATGTATCGAGTGAAGAATCTAAAAAGATTTTCAGAAACAAGCTCGACCAACTGACCCGGCAGAAAAATAAATTGAAAGCCTCGTTACAGAAGCTGGAAAGCTGTGCATTTGAACAAGTGCTGGTAAAACACATGGAAAACACTCCGGAAGCCGCTGTTACCGGACTAGATGTCGCGAACAACATCAAAGATGAACTGGATGCGGTACGGAAAATTATGCAGGAAGTAGAAAAAAATCAACCAGAACTAACAGCCATGCGCATTATCTATGTAATTATGGGGCTCGTTCTGGGCTATATGGTATATTCTTCCCTCTCAGACATAGCCAGAGAAAAACACATTGAAGAGGCCTGTGCCTATTATCAGCAACAGATGCAACTGGAAAACGTCCCCCTCCAGCAAGGGGACACGCTGCAAGCCCCCGATTCCATACTGGAATACTCACGCGAATACATGCCTCTGCTGCACCCTAAATGGGAGCAGGTACGCTCCGCCTATACCACCACAAGTTCCAGCATCAAAACCATGGAGCTGAGGTATGAGAAACTGGTGGAACTCAATCAACTTAACACACCCCCTGTCGATGCCGCCAAGCCCAAGTCGTATCTGGCCTGGATAAAACATCAGAATGCAGCTCTTGAAAAGAGCAAGCGAGCTCACGAGCAGATTCTGAAAGCCATGGAAAAATACTATGCGGATGCCCAGATTCGCGGAGTGGACAGCGATGCAGAAATGCAAAGCATGGTAGGGGGACTCGTTAAGACCGCCAATATGGTATTGGGTGATCATGGTTACGAAGCCGCACTTACACCGGAAACAACAACCACGGTACAGGAATCCAAGCATGAGCCCAAGCAGGAAGCTAAACAGGAAGCTAAGCACGAAGACAGGCAGGAAACGAGACACGAAGACAGGCAGGAACCCGTGAAGAAAACAAGCTCCGAGAAGAGCGAAAAGCACCCGGGCACTACCTCCAGAGGAACCAGTTCCAGAACTACAGCCTTCACACACGAAAAGCAGCAAAACAAACAGTCTCAGAAAAACTCCAGAGGAATATCATCTGGCAAAGCCGTAGAGATTCAGTCCTTCATGAAACTTGCCAATGCCTATGCATCAAAAATTTCCCGAGCAGCAGTACTCATGGATTCCATTTGCGATGCTTCCAGCGGACGAGCTGCAGACAAGGAACTCTCTTCTTTGGCAAGTGAACTCACGAGACTGAAGAAGCAATGCCGCAGCTTCCATTTCAATCATGTAAAGAACTTTGACGCAGAAGTAAGGACTCCGAACCGTGCCGTATTCAGCCGCATCGAAACAAAATCCGGACAAATCAAGAACAGACTACAGCTTCTGCAAAGCACCAGAGGTTGGGTCAGTGGCTCCACATTGAGCAATCTCTCCAATCTGCTAAAAAAATAACAAAAACGCTCATAACCCATGAAATCGATTTTAAGGAACTCCGCCATTGCAGCACTACTCATGACCTGCCTTGTTTCATGCGGGCAGAGAATTGAGGAGTGGAAAAGCCAGAAAACAGAGGAAATCAACGCTGCACTGGCGGATACCAACCATCCCTTCCGACAAATGGTTCAGGAGCGCCACCTCACAGTAAAAGTGAGAGATGCAAAAGTCGCAGCCATGGAGGTACAGCCCCACCACGACTTCTCCTGGACCGGGTGGGATAATTGCAATATCAAGTCCTTTGAAGTTGATATTACATTTACCTGGGATGGCATCATCCACAAAAACGGAGAAACGGTATTACGCGTTGCCATGACCCCTGGAGCAACCGAAGCGGAATATGTCAAAGTAATTCGCAGCAATGCTGCCATCAATCTCGGCAATGAGGAAGAATGGCAGAAACTAAGGCAAAATATCCAATCATTATTTAAAGCTCCAGAAGCACAGTGAACAGGCGGCAAATCCTGCCGGATCCAACCCACCTGCCCGGTTTGCCCCAGAATAGGATTGTAAGACGGCGGGTTAATGGTTCATTCATGCCGCAGCGCATGAATGAAAAGCTTTCACCGAATTAAGATATCATCTACGTCCTGCAGGACCAGCAGGTTGTGCAGGGCGCGGGAGCACGGAAAACAAGCCCCGCCAGCTGGTCAGCACCGTGGGCATCATTTTCTGGCACCTGCTTGCACAGGCCGCACTGAACCTCAGGCTTCTCCGCCTGCTCGGTTATATCACCCTGCTCTGGTGATGATTCAATAGCTTCGCCAGGGCTTCTGTCCACTGTTTCCTCGACCACTTCGCTGCGGTGTTGAGCATTGCGACGGCGGTCTGAATTCCGTCTGATTTCGCATTATTGCAAAATTTAATGCCACTCAGCTACTTTGCTGTTTCTCCCGGCCCGGGTAAAACGACCCACCCATTTTTCCCCTTCCTGTCAGGCAGCATAGAGTTCATCTGCTCTGCAAACTTCATCAAGCGTTTGCGCTGTTCATTCTTCGACTCATGCAATTGCAATCGGTCTTCCTCAGAGACCGGATTCTGCAAACGGTTTATCGAGGCCGGAGACAACACCGCAGGCTCCATATTCACAGACGTGCCATTTTGCACATTGTCGACAACTCTATCCAAAAAGCCAGGCGAATTATCAGTTCGAAGCCAGACATAGCAAAAAACCACAAGCAGCGCGCAGGCAATCAGCCAGCCAAGAATGGAGAACCAGCGGCAAGACCGCTTCTGTAACAACGCCGCCCACTCCGTTGCGCTTGACACCCGCTGTTCCCAATCCGGCCTCGAGGCTTTCATCAGACTTGATACAAAGCACCGTGGGTATTTCCGCAATTTCCGGCGGGGTATGAGTTTGGAGAATGAATGCGCCAGCGCATACAAATCCGACCAAGGTCCTACTTTACCGTGCTGCTGAAATTGTTCCGGCGCAGCATAGCCGGGAGTGCCGACCAAAGTGATTGTTGTAGGAGGCGTCCCCAGCATGGCTGCGCCGAAATCGATGAGCACTGCCTGCTTTCCCTCGCGGATAATGATGTTTGAAGGTTTGATATCACGGTGAAGTACATCGTGCGAGTGAAGATACCCCAATGCCTCCAGCAACTGATTCAGAACAGATATAACACTACCGGAATCATCTGCATGTTCAGGCAGCCACTCAGTCAGCCGCGCTCCCTCCACATATTCCATCACCATATAGGCCGTTCCACAGGCCTGGAAAATATCATGCACCTTCACCACGCCGGGATGATTCACCCCAGCCAGAATACGAGCTTCGCGACAAAACGCCGCAATGGAACGTTCATACCCGTCCGATGTCACATGCTGCACCATCGCCTCTCCCGGAATTCTGAAGCACAGCGTAGGCGGAAAATGTTCCTTGATGACTACCTCTCGCTCCAGATGCGCATCATACGCACGGTAACTGATACCGCCACCGCCGCGCCCCAGCACCTCGCGAACCTCGCAATGCCCCAGTAGCGTTCCCGGCGGCAAGGCCACCCCTGACTGAGCAGGCTCCGACATGTCTTACAAGCCCTGGAACTTCCGTCAGATATTGGGAAGAATCACCTTTTGCGTCTTGAGCGCAGGCGGTGCATCCAATATACGAGTAACAGCCTGAGCCACCAGCTGTTCCATCGACATCCCGGCAGACATAGCACGTTCAGCCAGGCGGTTATACAATTCGGGTGCCAGCTGAATCGTCAACGACAGTGTGGCATTCACACTCACACCACTCACCTCAGCAGACTTATTATCGGAAACCACAGCAGGCAACTGCACCATCACCCGCTCCAGCAACTGGCGTTTCAGCGGCGGAATATTCTTCTGACTCATCCAGTTGCGCACGGTAATCTCCGATACACCACATTGCTCAGCAACCCAGCGATAGTCAAGCCCGTGGCTCTTCAGCCACAGCTTCACCGTGCTCTTGAATTCCGTCTGCTCGTTTCCATGCATATACCTAAAGCATCTTACCACACCGGAGCGCATTGTCAAGGCATCAACCGGACTTATTCCGCCAGCTTTCGCACTTCCCGCGCCACCAGCTGCTCCAGCGTCACCCCAGCCGCAGCAGCCTGCTGCGCCAGACGCGCCACCAGCTCCAGCGGCAATTCCACCTTCAGCTCACACTTCTCTGTTTGAGACACCCCTTGAGACATACGACATTCTTCAACTTCTGTACACATATCCACCTCTGTTTTCAATCTTTCTATCAGAAACCACTTCGTATCTGCACTTACTATAGCATGATTTTTGGTCTCTGTAAATTATCTTTTTGATATTTTATTGTTGACTTCTTCGCGTTTTGAGATATATTTACTACCAACAGGAGGCACAAAAATGGGAATCTCTTTGAAGGAAAAACGAGAAATCATCAAAATCGCAGGAGAACGGCATAGGCTCTACCTTCTTGCCAAATTCAATTACAACGAATTTGTCAGGCAAGTCGGGGCAGAAAAAGCGGCCGCTATTTTCGAAGACTTGAAGAAAACACGCCGCAAAGACGCCAGAGTGAGTATCAATGCATACAAATGCCGCCAAGATAAGCACCATGTGTATGAAACAATTTGGGCGGATGCGACAGCCTACAGCAAAACTCGTGCCATAACCCGGACTTTACGACCCATGAAATGGCATCTGTCGTGGGTATTGTGCTCTCACCTTATCCTGTTGAGTGTTGCTTTCTGGCTCTGTATCAAACCATGGCTGAATGGATTCACACAAGTATGGGGAAGCCAGGAAGAAATCATCCAGGTAGGCGTTGTGGCTCTCATCTCTTTCCTCCTTTTTGTATGGGCAGCAAATAACCTGATAAAAGTCATTGAGCTGAAAGGAAATAACTACTTTGGCTTCTATATCCGCAACGGCAAAGTACTACTTGCTCTTCTGGGGGCTCCGATATTGTTTCTGGGTGCAGCCGGTGTTTTAGGACAGACTGCGGTCAGTAATGCTTCAACCATTATTGGCTGCTCCATAAGCATTGTTGCATTCGCTCATATCCTACTCATTCTGGATTGCATGGCCGGTCTGAGCTGCCGGTATTATTATTTTGGTCCTCAGGGGGTTGTCAAATGGATTAAATCCTGGTTCAAAGGCGAATTTAGCTTTCGACGTCATTTCTCTGCGGCATTAGGAAATTCCTACAGTGACAGCTTCAGGAACTATGAGGATATTTATCACAGCAAAGAATTTTTCGGTCTGGAAGTCAGCATAGGCCAAAACAAGCTGCTGCTGAATCACCGCAGCGGTAAACTGGAATTCCACCCCAGCACCTCCTACCCATTCATCGTAGCATACATTCTGGTTGACATTATCCATACTGCCTGTCTCATTGCCTGGATGTTTGCGCTCAACTCATATCTGGAGCACACCAGCGCCGGCCACGCCATGCTTGCAGCTGTTGTCTCCTGCGGAATAATTTACGTTCTGCTGGATCCGCCGGTATATGCTACAAACAACTTCCACCGTCTCATTTGCAAAAACCTTTTCGCGTACAGAGTCTCGCACCTGTTCCGGAAGCTCTTTTTCAGTGCAATCCTTATAGGTGGCATCGTTGTGCTTTCCTGCATCAATTAAATTCTCTCCACTCTAATACTCAGGCTACCCGGCCTTAGTAAAAACACAAACATACAACGGCATTAATTATGGACATAACATTCGTAAAAGTACGAGCCGATGGAATTCACGTTGATTGCTACTCATCAAGCGGCAATTATGAGACAAGCATACACCCATGCACTGCGTGTCCCATCAGCACCGCTATGATTCAGGGTAATCGTATCGTCATTCAAGGCACCAATGGGCGCACGGATATCTACGATATCAACTCAGCAAACTACCTGATGTCTGTTTAACCGCTCTCCTCTCCTAAACTAACACCATAACCATCATTTCAATCATCATGAAAGTCATTACTTTTATCTTGAAACTTCTGTTTTTAGTCTACTCTCTCAAATGGTTTGGACGCTTCTGTAAAGCAAATAACGATTATGTACGAAGAGGCGGCAAGGATGCGGCAAATGATATGCCGGGAGGCGGCAGCCTGTTCATGGCCTTCATCTGTGCTCTGCCGACACTGGCTATTGTAGGCTATATTCTCAAGGCCCTCGAAATAATTCAAGTTCAGTAAGCGTCTTTCAACCTTGCAGAACTCTGCAACGGCAGAGTTCTGCACCACCCCGTTGACAAAAAACTAACATGGCAAACAATATCAAGCTGTGCGGCCTTGAAGATATTTCTCTGGAGGTGATAGCCGGAAGTAAACCGAGACCAGACCACCCAGATGTGTGGAGGGCCGATGTGGGTGTTAAGCGGTTGCAAAAAGCTGCAGACAAAGGCAGCTATTTTCTGTTTGTCTATCCGGAAGACAGAAATACCATCGTTTATGGAATATCTGCCAGGGAACTGCAAGACTTTTGCCGGAATGGATTAGTTTCCATTAATTCAAATGGTGTGAAATATGAGCTTTATATCCGTTATAAATCCGGAAGGGTATACAAATCCATTTCCGAGGAATCCTTTGTATTTCAATTATACAGCAAGAAAATCTTCCCACAAAATGTGTGAAGCTGGCGTTGCCAGAACACTAACTAATAACACAAATAGAAAACAATACCATGAGCTACAAGAAGCCCGAAATCGTTGCCTCCAGCGAGGCTACTCAGTCCTATGTCGCAGGGTGTCCGACAAACAATGTGGTTATGACCTCTTGCGCCAGCGCCAACACAAAATGCATGTGCGGCCCGCTGAAGTAAAAGGCGCCACAAACCCCGGCAGGTGGGGAGATTCTCCCCACCTGCTGCTTTTACAGTCCACTCCGCTACACGATTGACATGGACGCCAGCAACAAATCTGTATGAAATTTTCATTAAATGAACACACCTATCTTCGACATGCGGGGGATGAGACGCTGCTTTGGAACAAGCGTACCTATGCATGCCGCATTCTGAAAGATGCTCAGGGCTTCCTGAAACCCATAGAGCAAAGGGAAACAAAGGAGATTGGGGAGATTATAGCCGAGGTAGCGAAGCTGTACGCACTACCTCCGCAGGAAGTGGTGGAGGACGTGCAGGCTTTTTATGCAGAGCTGGCAACAGCAACTTTTTTGAATTGTGACAGCGTGAGGAATGAGGTTACTCCGACCATGCCAATGCAGAAAAATGCACCGCCGGCTCCTGCTGAGCTTGCAGAAAAAGAAGAGCAACCTTTCCCCGTCGGTACCTTTTATGAACGGCATGCCCTTCCGTATTCCCTGCATATAGATTTAACGAACGCCTGCACAGAACGCTGCATCCATTGCTACATAGCAGATTACAGACCGCGATTTCTCCCCTTGGAGTTGGGGCAGCGTGTGCTGCGCGAGTTCCGAGAAGCCGGGGGAATGACGGTCATGTTTTCCGGCGGCGAGTGTATGCTGCACCCTCAGTTCCGCGATTTCATCCGCTATGCCAAGAGTCTGAATCTGAACTTCATCGTGATGTCTAATCTGACGCGTTGCGATGCGGAAATGGTGGAGTTCCTGTCAGAGGTGCAGCCTCAGTTTGTCAACGTGTCCCTCTACAGCATGAAGGCGGAGGAACACGACAAAATCACCACTATCCCCGGCTCATGGCAAAAGACCATGCGTGCTATTCTGGAGCTTGAAGCAGCGGGCGTGCCGGTGCGGCTGGCATCTCCCATCATGCAGGCGAATCGCCACGCCCTGCCGGAGTTGCTGGTGTTTGCCAAAGCTCACCACATGCATCTGATACCCGACTGCGATATCTTCGGTCAGGTAGACCATGATTGCACGAACCAAAGCTGCGCCCTTTCTCCGGAAGAAACAGAGTGTGTTTGGTGCGAGCACCGCGATTTATTCTACAAAGCACCAATCTCCCCCGAGCGCTGTGCTCCCGAAGCCAAGGTGTGCGACATAGGCAAGAGCAGTATGAACCTCAATGCCGAGGGCATTTACTACCCCTGCGATGGCTGCCACGGCATTGTGCTGGGTAACGCCCAAGAACAAAGCTTTGCTGCGGTATGGCAGGGCGAGAAGCTGCAAGCGCTGCGTGCACTGCGGAACCTCGATTTCGGCGAATGTGCCCATTGCGAGAACCGCCCCTGGTGCAAGGTGTGCCCCACCCGCAATTTTAATGAAACCGCAGATATGTTCTGCCACACGTCGGCACGCTGCCGGGCCGCACAGATAAGACGAAAACTTTTCAGCAACAACTAACATTCATTTCCTCATGCTTCTTCGACTTTCCAACCAGACATTCAAACGCCAATTCGGTCCGTTCACATATTTCTTTCACCGTCTCAATGCCAGCGACCGCGTGTTTCGCGATGCCGAGGTATTCTGCGAAAAACTGACGCGTGTTCCCACGGAGAAATCCGAGATGGTAAATTATATCCTCTCGATTTATACGGATGGCGATAAAGAGGAAATTTGCCGGGATTTCGATGAATTTGTGACCATGCTTGTGCAGGAGAGCTATCTGCTTGCCGGGGATACGCCCGAGGCACTGGATGCTCAGGAGCAGCGGTTCACCTACAATGTGGAAAAGCCCAAGACCATTGCTCAGTATGAGCGCCGGCAAACTGCTGATGGTGGGTTCTCCAAAATATCGCAGGACGTGCTGGGGGCGTATTTCCGGGAGAACCCGACGCTGTTCTCGCTACACATGGATATCACGCAGAATTGCACGGAACGCTGCCGCCATTGCTATATTCCGGCGTATAATCCGCTGTATCTTTCATATGAGAAAATATGTTCGGTTCTGGATGAATTCCGGGCTATGGGCGGGTTGAGCATCTCGCTTTCCGGCGGTGAATGTATGATGCACAAGGATTTCACCCGCATTGTGCAGGCAATACGAGAGCGGGATTGCACGGTGGGCGTACTCTCGAACCTGACAGTTTGCACGGACGAGAAAATTCGCGTCCTGCGCGAGGCTGATGCCACGGTGCAGGTATCGCTCTACAGCATGGTGCCGGAGATTCACGATGCTGTGACTTGCCTGAAAGGCTCGTGGAAACGCACAGTGGATGCGATTATCCGCTTGCGCGCTGCAGATGTTCCCGTACGTATTTCATGCCCTTGTCTGCAAATTAACTACCAGGGATATCCGGATGTCATCAAGTTTGCAGAAAGCCTCAAGATGTCTGCTCAGACAGATTTCATCATCATGGCGAAATGCGATGGCGATTGCTCCAACTTGTGCAACCGCCTGACGATTCCGCAGACCCGCGAGATTCTCGAAGATGTGATTCTGCGCGCCGTGCCGACGGAGAGCGAGTATTTTGCCGTGGGTAAGAAACCGGAGATGCCATCCCCGGAAGCCTGGATGGCGCAGAAAGCCTGCGGTGCCGGCGTTGATTCGTTGTGTCTTGCCGCCAATGGTGACTTCTACCCCTGCCCGGCGTTTGGCGACTATGTGGTCGGCAATGTACATAAACAATCACTGAAAGAAGTGTGGCTGAATTCAGAGAAGTTGAATTTTGTGCGCCACGTGACCAAGGCCAAGTTCCCGAAATGTGCCGTATGTAAGGACCGCGATTACTGCTCCATCTGCCTGTGCCGCAACTACAACGAAACCGGGGATATGTTTACGGTGGCGGAGCATTTCTGCAAGGTGGCTGAGCAGAACCATATCGTGGTGGATATGAAACACGACATGATGATGAACAAGAAGCTCTGAGTCTTCATGTTTGATGCTCACGTCCACATGGGGTATTTCCCGCGCCTGGGCAAAGAAGAGCCATACTACTACTCCCCCCGGCGGATATTCGGTGCACTGAATCGCGCCGGGGTGGAGGAATTTATTGTTTCCTCAACCAATGCCATCTGGGATATCGAAGGGGCGGCGATGCACGCCGAAGCTCGGGAAATGAAGCGTATAGCCGGGCAGCGGGCCCATATTTTTTTCTGGGTGAGCCTGCGCTATCTTGAGCGAGACCCCGATTTGACCCGCTTACCGGAGAACCTGTACGAGGGGGTGAAAATACATGGCGGGGAATCTGCATGGTTACATCATCCGAAGCAGTTGGAGCGAGTGCTGAGTATAGCCAGGGAGCGGTCTTTCCCGGTACAAATCCATACAGGAATGAATGATAATGGAGTCATCAACACCATAGGCGAGTATTTGCCCTATTGTCGGCGCTTTCCGGAATTATCCATAGACCTTGCGCATGGCAGACCTCATGAAGATGTACCTGCTATATTGGCGGAGTTACCGCATGTGTATGTTGATACCGCATTTGTTTCCCCTGAATCGGTGTACAAGTGGCTTGATTCTGGAGCAGATGAGCATCGTATAATGTTCGGGAGTGACATTCCTGCGCCACAGAGATATGAAAGCATCAGCATCTCAGCCTATCTTAGGTGCGAGAGACTGCGGTATTCTTCGCAAAACATTCTGATGAATAACGCAAAAAGGTTTCTCGGCTTAATAAATTGACCAGCATTACAAGAAGAAGCCCGCCGATAAGCGGGCTTCATTGGTTAAAGGGCTTTGCCGGAATCTTAACGGCGCATGCGGGGGCTGAGGGGCATCACCTCGTGGTCATGGTTGGCGGAGTCCTGCGGAACGGAGGGAATCTCCTCACAGGCACCGTCCTTAAGCACCTCCAGCTCAGTCACGGGACGAATAGGCGTTACCACATCGCCAAGGTCGGCATAGTAGTGCTTCTGGGTCAGTCGCACGAGCTGGCCGGGCTTGAGGTCAGCGAGCTTCTGCAGCATACCATCGGGCTGTCCGGGCACATCCCTGCGGGCATCGACCAGTAGCATATTGCCAGCTGCGGCCTTGTCGTCACCGTACTCACCGGGCTTCTCGTAGGCTTCATTGGTCAACACTCGAAACTGAGCCGCTTTCATGGCGTGGTCACAGCGGTCCGGGCAGAGAGATGTGCGGAAATAGCAGGGGCGCTCCAGCACACCGACATACTGCGCGACAACCGTATTCGAGGCAAGAAGGTCTGCTTTTTCCGGCAACGGAGAAGAGAACACCGATGGAACCAGTGCAACGGACATCAGAAAAAGTAAAGATTTCATCATAAGCTGAAAAATTAGACACTAATAAAGCGTACAGCGTTGAATGATTTATTCACCTTTCCGCAACAAACAACAGAATCCCCCTGCCCCGAATCCATGCCCGGGCAACAGGCGGTACGCAGGAAAATTTGCCAGCGTGGAGCGGAACGGTTCCAGCACCGGCACCTCCACGGCCGACCAGCCCGGCACGCGCTTGAGGATATAGGCCATCACCTTTTCATTCTCCTCGGGGTCGTATGTGCAGGTGGTGTATACGATATGCCCGCCGGGGTTCACGCACTGGACGGCGGAGAGCATGATTCCCTTCTGCCGCTTGGCGTTGCCGTTCACCATGGAAGAGCTCAGGCATCCGGGGTTCTTGATACCCTTGCACAGCAGGGACTGGCCGCTGCAGGGGGCATCCACCAGCAGCAGGTCGAATGTCTCGCCGCTGCGTGCCCACTGGTCGGGGCGGTTTCCCTTCACCCGCACTTCAGGCATGCCGCACAGCTCCAGATTCTGGCGCAGAATGCCGCGGCGGCCGGGGTGCACTTCGTTGGCCGTATGGTTCGGCACTCCGAAACGGGCAGCCATGAGCATAGTCTTGCCACCGGGCGCGGCGCACATATCCAGCGAGCTTGCAGGCTGCGGCACCACCGCCAGACAGGCAGATTCCCAGCAGGAAGAGAGGTCAAGCGAATAGTAGAGACCGGCAGCGTAATCCTCGTGCAGCGTAGGCTTTGCCCCCTCTGCAGGCACAAAGACACGCGGCGGCAGCCAGTGAGCAGAAAGCTCCGCACAGGGAAACGGCGGCTCGTAGTCCTGCGGCGCACGTGCGGTGAGCACCACCGCACTGCGGGAGGACACGCCGGCACGCATAGCCGCCAGCAGGGCTTCAGCCCCTGCTCCATCTAATCCCAGCCGGGAACAGAGTCTTAATTCCCCTTTGGACTGGGTACCTGCCGATTCTCCGCTCATGCTTTCTGGCGGGCGGCAGCTTCTTCCAGAGCCATCCTGGCTGCACCGATGATACCGGCTTCATTACTGAACTGGGCAGGAAGAATACGAAGTTTCTCGTAGTGTGGCCCGTATGTCTGAGCCTTCAGATAGCGCCGCAGCGGTTCAAAGAGCAAATCACCAGCCTTGGCCACGCCGCCGCCGATAATGAAAGCAGCGGGATTCAGAATATAGTGGCAGGAAAGCAACCCGGTGGCAAGCTTGCGGGCAATATCATCCCACATGGCACGGGCTACGGGGTCCCCTGCCTTGGCAGCGAGCTCCAGCGGATAAGGGGCGCAATCCTCAAATGCTTTCTCCTGACCTGCGGCTGCGTAGGCAGCTGCGGCATCCTCCTGAATACGCGGGTGGCCGATGTAGTTCTCCAACGCACCGTGGTTCTGATAATAACCCTTGCGACCTTGATAATCAATGCTCAAGTGGCCCAGTTCACCGGCAGCACCAAGAGAGCCGCGAAGCATCTGTCCGTTTGCAACAATACCGGAGCCCACACCAGTACCCAAAGTCAGGCAGACCAGATCGTTAAGTCCCTTACCAGCACCCAGTTTCCACTCAGCGTATGCCATGCAGTTGGCGTCGTTATCCACAGCCGCAGGTAATCCGGTCATTTCTTCCAGCATATCCCGCACAGGCACATCATACCAGCCAGGCACATTCGTCAAAGAATCCGCAATACCGCGATCGTGGTCCACAAAGCCGGGAATTCCCATGCCTACGGCCTTAACTTCTGGATACTGGGTAATCAACTCCTTAAGGCGCTTCCCCACCTCGGCGAAAATCGCATCAGGCGATACAAAGTCCTGTGTACGCACGGGCTCTGCACGGGCAATCAGCTCAGTTCCACGCACCACGGCAAACTTAATGGAGGTGCCCCCCATGTCCACGCCAATACTCAAATCAGTCTCTTCCATACAGACACATGTTAGCATACATTATCTGGAGGGAAAAGAAAAAAACAATCTCCGCGGTGCTAATTCCCGCTGTATCATCGGCATATTCTCCCAGGGGGTTATCATCAATGGTTTCGGCAGTACCCCTGTTCCTATGCCAACCGGAAACGCAACGGCCAGCATCCATCTATTCCAGAAATGATAAATAGAACTCATAAGAGTTAAAGCATACCATCAGCTTTTCCTTGTCTACAATAATTTTACGAACTTACTCTCTTCCTTATTGATTATAAAAAGAGTAAAATACGCATAATAATTCAGCACAGCAATATGCAGCGATATTTAATTTCTTTCACATTAATTTCTGATGAACAATCGTTTAGCATAGACAAAAAAAAGCCTCTGCCAGGTGCTGGCAGAGGCTTTTTCTGACTGGAGGTAGAAATTACTTTTTCGGGAAAGAAACCTTTACCTTCTTCGTCTTCCAGGCTCGGACCATCGTCTGCTGGAGACGATCCGCCGTGCGATAGGGTTTAATAAGCACCTCGGCAGCTTCGGCATGGCTCTTGCCATCCAGCAAAGCCTGGAGATAACTCTTCATGGCTTCAATTCCACGTTTTCCGTCCAGATGCACAAAAAAGGCAATAGTCATCACCGAAAGAGTGTAAGTATCTTTGCGCTGCGACATATAACCATACATAGTGGTCTGATCCATGGTGAAGAAGTCTTCCAGCTTGAAATCGAAATCCAGAGCACCATGGGATGAGCGGTCCTTTGCCGTATGCAGAATAAGGGAAAAGCCGCGGTCAAAATCCAGGTCTTCCCCCACATAGGGGACATGGCCTACATATTCAGCCCATCCCTCGTTGGCCCAGATAGGAAGTCCATTCAGCAGGAACTGCTGGTGCGTAAGCTCATGAACCAGCGCATGGGTATCGATATCCTCGCGCTCCACCTTACCGCTGCGGCCAAGACCGAGTGAGGGGAACGGAATCATTACCTTATCCATGGCTATATCAGATTCCTTGAGCGCCCCGTCCGTCTTGCGATAGGCTCCTAGAAACACACCGGCAGAATTCGAAGGGCCACCGGCAGCAATGTATTCCTCCATACCCGGCTGCAGTTCAACGACAAACTTCTTATCACCACGGTCTGCAGAAGCGCGAGGCACAGGAATAACCTCTGCGATTGCACGGTTAGCCTCATAGGAACACTCACACAAGCGAGCCACTGTCTTCTGCGCTGCGGGTTGCAATTTGACGGGTGAAATGTAGACAAAGTGATTGGATACAAACTGATGCCCCGGGAAACCAGCTGGCACAGGAAGCTCCTTCACCTCAATATCCTTGGGTACTGTAATCTTACGAGGCCAATCTCCGGGAGACTTCACGCGCACATTCTTCACCCCCATATCGCGAAGTTCCTTCTTCTTGCGACTGGCTGCCTTGCGCACGTTACGCTCTGCATTTTTCTTCTTACCGCCTTTTGATGCAAAGGGGTTATCATCATCTGCAAAAACCTGGGGAATAAACAGGCATGCAGCCAGCAGCAGGGATAACAGACGGAACATATCGTTTATCAGCGGGTTAAGCCATCGCGCTTGGCCTGGTTCCAATAGGCGTACTCAGAGCGGTTGAAATCTACATACTCCGGAGACAGGTCTGTAGTGTAGACCACATACTCTTCGTTGCCAAGATTCAGATTGATGCGGATTTCAAACTCACGAGCCTGAACAAGCTCGCGTAAGTCATCGCTGGGAGTATCCGTCTGTTCGCCACCACGACATGCAGGTAAACCGGCGATGTCGATATCAATTTTCTCTTCGAGCACACGAGAGCCGGAATAACCGACAGCGTGAATAATGCGTCCCCAGTTCGGGTCGCCGCCATTCCAGGAGCTCTTCACCAGATTAGACTTGGCAACACCTTCGGCTACCTTTCGGGCTTCTTCCTGGGAAGGAGCACCTTCGACCTTCACTGTCACAAACTTGGTTACGCGTTCGCCGTCCTGCACAATGCGCTTGGCTTGCTCCAGCATAACATAATGAAGAGCGGCCACAAAGGCATCCCACCCTTCACTACCGGGAACCATCTGCACACCGGAAGCGCCGTTTGCCATGACCAGAGTGGTGTCGTTCGTGCTCATGTCACCATCAATGGTAATACGATTGAACGAATGCTCCACCCCATCGCGTACGATGGCATCGAGGTCTTCGCGAGCCACACCGGCATCCGTGCAGATAAGGCAAATCATCGTGGCCATGCAGGGGGAAATCATGCCAGCGCCCTTGCAGCAGGAACCAATACGCACGGGCTTTCCACCGACTGAAATCTCCACAGCCACTTCTTTCTCGCGCGTATCACTGGTAATGATGGCAGATGCCACATTGTGCCCTTTGTCGGCAGAGAGGTTGGTGCACAACTCCGGCAGACGCGGAGTAATGCGCATCATGGGCATGGGCAGCCCGATAACACCGGTAGAACAGACAGCCACTTCACTAGGATTCAGACCAAGCTGTTCAGCAACAACACGGCATTCCGTCCGGGCATCTTCCACACCGCGAACACCCGTGCAGGCATTGGCATTGCCACTGTTAGCTACAATGGCGCGGATATTGCCACGACTCAGATGGTGTTCACTCACACGTACGCAGGCAGCGCGTACACGGTTGGTCGTAAACGTGCCGGAAGAAGTAGCAGGCAGCTCAGAATACACCAGCGCCAGATCCAGACGGGTTGCTTCCGGCTTCTTGATACCGCAGCTAAGTGCATTTGCCACATATCCCCTGGCAGCGGTTACGCCACCCTCAATGCTCTTCATAATGCCATCAGACATGGTTTTTAATACGAGTTTTGTACGCGGTCATTCTGCCACAACTCTACCGCATCTTCAAGCTTAATCAACTACTTCACCCCACAAAAGATGAACCGCTCCGGTCTCACATAGACAACCGGAGCGGTATCAACTTTTCTCTCTCTTTTACTGCACCTCGCTTTCGCGGGTTACGTCTGCATTCTATCACAATACTCTACCACGTCAAGGGGATTTTTTTATTTTTTTCAAAATTTATTTTCAAGTTCAGAACCGGAGAGATTCTAAAACTTGACAAATAACAGAAGTTCAGAATAATAGCAGCGACATACATGAACAAACTCCTTTTCTTCTTTCTCCTGCTTCTTTCAAATCTGACCATGTGCACAAGTGATGCAACCACAGACCGGGTAACAAATGCCCGGCAGAACGTACAGGAAAAACTCGGCGCCCATTTCGGCAAACCGGTGTTCATCCGAATCATCAAGGATGATAGGGATTTGGAACTTTGGGTACAAGAGTCGGACAAGAGCTGGCACATTCTGAAAACCTACCATATCTTCGGCATGAGCGGCGGGCTCGGGCCCAAAACAGCCGAGGGCGATGAACAGGCACCGGAAGGCTTCTACCGGGTCTATCCCCGGAGCATGAACCCGCGCAGCAGCTACCACCTTTCCTTCAACATAGGCTACCCGAATGCCTATGACCGCAGCCTGGGCAGAACAGGCAGCTTCATCATGGTGCATGGCAACATCCTGTCCATAGGCTGCTTTGCCATGACAGATTCCCGCATTGAGGAAATCTACACCATGGTGAATGAAGCCTTTAAGGCCGGCACCTGCTATGTGCCCGTACAGGTATACCCCTTCCGCATGACTCCTGCGCGCATGCAGGAGGAACAGGGGAACGAGCATTTCTCATTCTGGCAGCACCTTCTACCCGGCTGGCAGCACACAGAGGCCACCGGCACCCCCTATCCGGATAAGGACAACGGATGATTCACCGGCTCACAGAACAGGCGGAAAGCAGACGCTCCGTCATCCTCACCTGGGGCATCGCCTCACTGGTGCTCGGGCTTATCACGGGTGGCATCGCCTGGTGTAAGGACTGCAGTTTTCTTCTCTGCTTCGCCCCGGGTGCAGCGTTCGGCCTCTCCATCTGCTGGAATACGTATATTTCCGAAAGGGGACTTCCCAAATGGGATGGCATTCAGCAATACTGCCCGCACTGGCGCAGAACCAGAACAGGCATCCTGCTCTACGGCGATGCCCCGGACAGCCCCGGCATCTTCCTGCCCTGGCTCAGCATCGAGAATGCCACCCGCACAGAAGATGGAATCCTTATCGAAACAAAGGAGGGCATTCCCTTTCATCTCCCGGCAGCGGCAAATGAAGCACTGACCAGCATCCAGTCCCTGCTCACCCCCGGCTTCAATGATGACGATGCCTCGGTAACCAACCCGGCCTACCTGCAGAATACGCCCGAAGCCCCCGGTATCGGAGCTTATCTGAAGGTGGGCATCCCCTGGCTCGCTGCCGGCCTGATTCTCCCGTTTATCCCATCAAATGAAACTGAGCTGATGCTGCTCTGTCTCTGCTGTTTCGGCATGGCTGCATTACTCGTGCTGTTCGGCCACAGCGATTTCCGGGATGAATATGATGTTGATACCTTTCTGGGCAGTGAATCTCGGCGCACCCGACGAGGGCTGCACGTTCAGGGGCTCTCCGGCTGGCACTACTTCCAACCCTGGGCCGGAATCAGCGAATGTCTACAGCTCGACACACAGGAATTCTTTCTGAAGCTCTATGACAACTCCGCGGGCATTAACATTGAGAGCGAGGGAAAGGTTTTACCCCTTCCCATTGCCCGAAGCGTCAAGGTAAAGCCCCGCCGCTGGCGTACCCTCCTGAATTACGGGCTCTGTTTCCTCTTCGTGCTGCTCGGTTTGGCCTGGTGGCACTACTGGCACTGATTTTTCTCTCTGATTTTGCCGTTTCTGCTTGAACTTTCCACGAAAAATGGGTATGTTATTTAGCGAATGAGCGATAGTCCCGAGCAGAGCAACGAGAAGCGTACCGTACCCGGAGTATTTGTATGGGATATGGTGCGCAAGGCTCTGCGGGCAGCCGAGGAAGGCGTGTACTGCTGGTTGTTTGAGAATGATGAGATTTTCTACACCGAGCAGTGCGTGAAAATGATGGGCATGACCATGAAGGACTGGGCTCCCAACATCTTCACCGAACCGGAAAAGACCATTCACCCCGAAGATGTTGCCTTCTTCACCGCCACAGTAAAACGCTATATCGACCGTCCGCGCCCCGGTGCAAATCCGCTGCGCGTGGAAGTACGTCTGCTGAACCAGCGGAACAGGGGCTGGCGCTGGGTTCGCATTAACGGGCTGCTGGAGTTCGATGAGAACAAGAAACCCAGCAGGCTGGTAGGCGTCTGGGTGGATATCACCCGCCGCAAAATGGCAGACCTGCACGCAATGGAGGACAGAGACCTCTTCCGCACCCTCATCAACTGTCTGCCCGATAACATTTTTTTCAAAAATCGTGAATCCAGATTTGTGATTGCCAATGAGGCCACGGCAAAAAAGATGAAGGTCCGCACGCCTTCCGACCTCATCGGCAGCAGAGACAGCAACTTCTTTGCTCCGGAGATGTGTGAAATAGCCCGCTCCGAGGAGGCTGAAATCATGGCTACAGGTAAGCCCATTCTAAACCGCGTTCACCACGAAAAATGGAAAGGCGGCAAATCCACCTGGGGACGCGTGTCCAAATTCCCTTGGTACGCGGCAGATGGAACGGTGAAAGGCATTGTAGGCATTTCCAGCGATGTCACAAAACTCATTGAAACCCAGCAGAAATACCAGCGCATAGCCAAGCAGCTGGATGAAAAAAACAAACTTCTGGAAAAAGAAATCCACCTGGCACGAGAAGTACAGCAGGCTCTGCAGAATGTGGTAGTTCCGGCCCGTGTCTGGGAACACAGCAGCGGCAGCATTCGCAAGGCAGATTTCCACCACGTGTACTTACCCTCCGCAGGTGTTGCCGGCGACTGCTTTGAGGTATTCCCCGTAGGCCAGAGCGGCGTCGGCATGCTGATTTGTGATGTGATGGGTCATGGCGTACGTGCAGCGCTCATTGCATCCATGATGCGGGGACTCATGGCTCAGCTGGCAAATCTGGCTGATACTCCGGCTCTGTTCCTCTCCTCGCTGAACCGCCAGATGTATCGCATTTTCAGCCAGGCCAACATCACCATGTTCGCCACGGCTTGCTATGTGTACCTGGATTTGAATCGACGCCGTCTCACCCTGGCCAGTGCCGGCCACCCTGCCCCCATTGTTCTGCAGGCAGATTCGAAGGCATTCCAACCGCCGCTGCCTCGCACCCCCGCCCTGGGACTGCTCGAAAACACGGGCTTCAAGGAAAGCGAAATCAAGCTTGAATCCGGCATGAAGCTCATGCTCTACACGGATGGACTCACTGAAGCGCAGGATGCGACAGGAGACGAAATCGGAGCCCACAGAGTCATGGAATTCCTGCAGAACCGCAATCCCCAGAACATCCGCGAAATGCTCGATATTGCCCTGGCCGGCGTACATCAATTTACAGGCAGCGCCCAGCAGGATGACGACATATGTCTTCTCGGCGTAGAGTTCACCGAGGAATAATCCGGGAAAACCTCTGTTTTTCGCGCCAAAACCGCAAAAAATGATTGCAATGGCGTGCATTTCGGAGTAGTCTAGTTCACAGTTAAAACACCTTATTCACCCATGAGCGAAGAAAAGAATCAGGGGAATGGCAATTCCCTCAATCTGTCGGATCTGGCAGATTTCCAGTTCGGGCCGGCCTGGGCACGTCCAGGCGCAGCCAGCAGCCCCGCATACACCACTGCACCGCGCGAATCCCGTCCGCCGCGCCGCAAGGACGGTGGCGAACGCCGTTCCTTTAATCGTGAACGAAGCGAAGCACCGCGTAGCCGTGGAGAACGCCCGCAGAAGCGCGATTCCCGCCGCGAGCCAAAGCCCCAGCGCGAACTGCCGGCACCGGCAGAGGGTTACCGTGTGGAACTGCGCCCGGCAAACAGCATTCTGGAACTCTTCGCTGCAAACATTCAGAAACAGAAGCGCGCCCTGCCCCTCATTGACCTCGCCCGTGTTGTCATGGGAGACAAAGCCCGCTATGACCTCGTGTTCATGAAACTGGAGAACGGCGCCATGCTCATTCACTCCACCAAGGGTGATCAGGCATGCTGGCTGACTGAGGCAGAAGCACTTGCTTATCTCTGGAAAGCCCCCTGGTTCTCTGAGTTCTACACAAAGGAGGAAATTGAAATCGAAGCTCCCAATGGCAATTTCTCTGCAGTAGCTGTCTGCTCCATAGGTGGTGAAATCATCGGGCCAGTAACATGGCACGGATATCAGGCTGCGCTCATGAACCTGTACCGCAGCAAGTATTCCACCATGCCTCTGGATGTCTTCAAGAACCGCATCTCCGTTGATAAGTCTGAAGAAGCTGTGGCCTCCTGGGTACAGGCTGCCAGCCACAAGACGGTGTGGAAGCCCACCCGCGAAGGTGCTACTGACATCATTCTGGAAGACACCCGCGCCGTAGAAGCCGATTTCCAGGCCAATCATTATGGCAAGGTATACGAAGTGGTTGATAAGGTATTCATCAACGGTTCCACTCCGCGTGCCGTACTTTCCCCCGGCATTGCTGCTCATGTGGCTATTCTTTCCGACAAGACCCGCCGTTTCCCGCAGATGCTCATTCCGAACCTCTGCCACGGCATGGCCCGCCATCACATGCCCATCTACAAGTGGCATGGCAACCACTTCACCGGCCCCAGCAGAGTGCGTGCCCTGCCCGCAGACACCGTACTGGCAGACCGCATGATGGCCATCATGAACTGGGCAAAGGAAAACTCCGGCAAGAAGGCTGATATCATGTTTGCTGAGCTTAGCGGTGTAAGCGCAGGCGAAGACGAAGCAAGCCGCCAGGCTGCCACAGATGCACACGCTCCTTATGTGGCCGATATGATCTGGCTGCTGGAGCAAGGCTACATCGTGGTCACCAGCGACAACGCAGTCTGGTTCCCCAAGGGCGACCTTGCCCCGGAGCCTGTTACCAAGCCGCAGCCCCGCAAGAGAGGTAAGAAGGCCCCTGCTTCCAAGAAGGAGGATAAGCCCAAGGCTTGATATTCATCGCTCCCCTTTTCATAGTTCAAATCTGCCGGATATCAAATCCGGCAGATTTTTTATTCCTCACCTTTGTACAGAACAAATTCAGGGCGTTTCGCCTGCGAAGGAAATGCAGGCAGCCCCAGCTCGGCATGCCGGCAGGCCCTGTAATCGCATGGAATCCGTTTCAATAGCTCTGCGTCTCTGGATGTCCGGGCTGCGGTGCTGAGAACATAACGCGGGTTCCTTTTGCGAATCTCCGTCTCCAGCTCCGCAAGATGCTGCTCCATCCCCCCCGGAACCATAGCCGGGATGAAATGCTGACTCCCGGGGCGTTTCCCGGAAAGACGGTACAAATGCAAGGCATGCTCAACATCCAGGACAAGCAGGTCAGCATCATGAGCACCTGATACCATCGTGGCCAGAGCATCGGAAGCCTGGTTCATTTCAGCATTGCCGTTATCCGGCTTCAAGCACTTTACAGCAAGAGGCAGCCCCACGGCAAAGGAAAGCACACCCGGAAGCGCACAGGAACCGGCCCAAATGGTGACTCTTCCCAACTTGTTTGCGAGGACAAGAAGGCCCAACAGCCAGTAAGGATAAAACACAAAAGCATAATGGATGAAGCAGCGGCTTCCCCCATAGCTGGCAAACAGCTGCAGAACAAACGCAACGGCAAGCACGCCCATGACAACCGCCCGCGTACGCGGCTTGAGGATTTGTGGCAGAAACACACACGGCAGAAGGCTGAGCCAGCCCAGACAGGCAGCCAGTGTCTTCGGTATGCTCTGGTGAAGATGCAACGGAACCATTTCTGATGCCAGCAACCAACCTCGCACGGTCATGGCTGATTCTGACCAGGCGCACCCACCATACTGCAAAGCCAGTACCACATACTCACGCCACAAATCATCCAGCGCCGATTGCTGGTAAAAATACAACCCCGCCAGTAACAGTGGGATAGACACGCCAGCCAGCTGCACAGACAAAGCACGCCACCAGTTACGACCGGCCACAAGAACGCCCCAAAGGCAGAACGGAAGCCAGAAAGCAACTAAGTTGAACTTGATTAAGAGAACCACTCCGGCGGACAAGCCCAGTATCAGTTGCTGTCGCAGCCCCGGCAGTTCATTACCCCGAGACCAGCGGAGCAGGTAGAATACAGCCACATGCTGCAACACCCATACCATTTCTGCCGGATGCAGAGAAAAATAAAGGAGGGAAACACTGTAGATACCCAGTACAGCAAGCGACACAGATACAGAGAAAAACAGGCGGACACTGCGGTAAGCATACAACACCCCCACGCCAAGCAGAAGAGACTCCACCAGGCAGGCTCCCAGGAATGAGCCGGGTGTCATACATGCCCCAATGCCATGAAGCAGAAAAACCACGGGCCCCTTCAAGTCCGTCAGGTCTCGATAAGGAATATCTCCCTGAAACCACCCCTGCCCAATCAGGTAATAAATATTCAAATCATACTCCGGGCGCAAATGCATGCTGGCGCTGGCTGGGCCAAACCCGAAACGCATCACGACAAAGCCCACCAGAGCACCCAGAAGGTACACCAGCCAGCATTCTCTGGATGAGCAGCGCGTTTCCATCTCATGGCACTATAGCGCAATAATCCATCTTTCGCAAGTGTATTCGGCGTCAGTTTGAGCTTGACATTCAGCGCATCTGCCCGCAGAATAGTGCACCTGCGCGCATCCCCGCAGTCTGGAATACACCATGCTTCTGAACGTTAGACAATACGGCGACCCCGTCCTCCGGGCAGTATGTGCCCCGGTGGAGCACATCGATGAGGAACTGAAGACTCTTGTGGAGAACATGCTCGAAACCATGTACGCTACGGAGGGCATTGGTCTGGCAGCCCCGCAGGTGGGTCTCAATATCCGTCTGGTTGTCATCGATATTCCTGAGGAGGAAGAAGAAGGCACCGAGCCGGAAATGATTATGGTGAACGGCGAAGAAAAGCCCATGCGCAGTATCATGCCGCTGGTGTTCATCAACCCTGAACTCGAACCCTACGGCAAGCAGTATCTCTTCACCGAAGGCTGCCTGAGCGTGCGCAATCTCCGTGCCAATGTGGCCCGCCCGGAATTCGTAAAGGCCCGGCTGCCCCAGCTGGATGGAAGTGTGCTTGAAGTTGATTGCGGCGGTCTGCTGGCCCGTTGTCTGCAGCATGAGTGCGACCACCTGGACGGCTTCCTCTATGTAGACCGCGTTTCCTCCGCTGCCAAGATTACCTTGGCCAAGAAGCTTAAGAAGCTCGCCGCCATGCGCTGAGCCAGGCTGCATTCAACAGTGAGACATACACAGCTTTGCGGCTGATTTTCACCCTTTCCACCCCTGCGCGCTGAGCAATCAGCCGCAGGGTTTTAAGTCCCAGGAGTGCGGGCAACATGGCAGTCAACCGCAGGCGGAAAGAACCAAGCCGCCGGGCATAATCCAGACCGTCATTCAGATATCGTTCAGCCCGCCTCATCCAAAGTTCCGGAGATGAGCAGAAATATGCGCGTCCTCTGGCAGCATCTTCTTCCATATCGCGCAGTATATTGACAAGTTGCAAGCCCTGACCATAGCGTATCCCGGCCTGAGTCATGATATGCTGGCGTTCAGGATTGCAGAACGCTGCCCCAAGGGTCTCCAATCCCAGGCTGGTCCAGAATTCACCCACACAGCCGGCCACCATATATGTATAACGCCGGGTCTCATCATCGGATTCAACACTGTTACGCTTGGCAAAACAGGTCAAATCCCAGAGCTGTCCCTCTATGATGGTACCGAGGACCTTTCTCAGCAGCAATCGTTCTCCCTCATTGACAAGCCCCAGCTGCTCCAGGCATTCATCAAAACGACGCAGAAGTGTTGCTTCGGACTCCTTGCTCTGGGCATCAGCCATTTCGCCACGCAGCTTATGTAGCAGAATCGACAATTCGTCTGCCGGGAGTTCTCCCGCAATGGCTCGCCCCATCTGCTGCAGCACAGCAACTCGTTTCTCTGCATCCGCCGCAGATGTATCAGCCACACTATCTGTGGCGCGGGCCAGCATATACCCCAGGGCAATCCCGCGACGCATAGCCGGAGGAAGCCAGACCATGCTCAGATAAAATGACCGGGAAACCGCCTTGAGCAAAGCAAAATCCATACCTTTAACTCAACTGGCGCAGCGCACCGCGAATCAATTCATCCGTACCGGCCTGCGGATTCTCCTTGAGCAACTTCACGATAGCCTTGCGAGCTTCCGCCTGCTTGAAGCCCAACGCAACCATGGCCAGCTCAGCATCCGAAGCAGCCTGGGTTGTCGTACCTTGTTGCTGAGCCTCCCACGTGGAAGCCACACCAATCTTATCTTTCAGCTCCAGGATGATGCGCTCTGCCGTGCGTTTACCCACGCCCTTGGCCCGGGCAATGGCCTGCACATCTCCCTGCACCACAGCCTGTTTAAACGTATTGATATTCAATCCGCTTAAAATAGCTATAGCCGTAGCCGGGCCAATACCACTCACCCGGTCAATCAACAAGCGGAAAATATCCCGCTCCGCATCAGTGGCAAAACCATACAGCACCTGGGCATTCTCCCGGATATGCATGTGAATCTTGAGAATGATTCCCTGCCCGATAACCGGATTAAGCTGATCAAACGTGGAAAGCGGCACTGTCACCTCATAGCCCACCCCATTGACATCCACCACCAGGCAATGGGGCAAGGCATCCGCGACTGTTCCTCGAAGAAAAGCTATCATGCCTTTGTTTCACTGGGTTGGGTTTTCGGAGCCAGGGCATCTTCCACCTGCTGGAATTGAGCAGCGGGGGTCAGCCCACCCATTTCCTTGAGCAGTTCCTGCACACGGGTATTGAGCCGTTCATAATTGATAGGCCCATTTTCTGCTTCCTTGGAGCCGGGAAAAATAATGTAACTCACACCGAGATCTGACACAGGGCGAGCAAAGGGCGTGGCTTTCGGATTTATCAGACGAGCCAGGCGAAGAGATGCCTCACCAGCCTTGAAACGGGGGCCGAAGTCTCCCACAATGGCCGGGAATACGCGGTCATCCACCACCACGGCGGCGTAGTCACCCAACTGTGGACGGAAGGCGTCATTGCCGCCATTCTTGAATGCCAGAGGCACCACTATGAATGAGTCATACTCCGCCAGCAGGAAACTGTACTTCTTCAAATCATGCACCACATTGCGTGCGTGCTGCAAATCAGAAGCATTGGCCTTCTTATCCTTGCTGAGCTTGGACACGCGCTCTTCCCAATGGGGCAGAAGAGGGTTCGGTGTAGTTCCCAACTTGCGCCAGCGATAAGAAGTCATCGGCTGATAATGATCGCTGTTCTTCACTTTCTCCGGCATATCCGGCAGACGATCACCATCGGAACCATCGGAAACGACATCCATATCTGCCTGCACCCACAACACCTTGCGGCCGGTCTCCGGAGCCGCGATTTCCAGAATGGTATCCGTATCGTAGAAATTATGGCGGTCAAGCAAGCGGGCCAGCGTAGCAGATTCCTTGCGCACGCGGTTCTGCTTGTGAAGGTAGAGAGCCTGGTACCACTGGGAAACCTTAGCCTCCTTCATGAAATCATTATAGCGATTGAACAGGCCGGGCAGCTTGGGATTCGCATGCTTCAGACTTTCGCCATCAGCAGCCTGGGGCAAGCGCAGATTCAAAGCCACGCGCACCTGGTATGCAGCCAGCGCCTTGCGGTCCTGCGATGCTGTTGCCCCCTGTTCAAACTGGACGGAACTGAGAACATTAAGCCCAGGGGTCATCTGGCTGATGTGGTCATAGCGACCGGGTTCCACGCGCTCCGGCAGAGCCGGGGGAAACGGCGGCAGATTAATAGCCGGCATGCTGAAGGCTTCCTGGGGGCTCCAGGGTTCCACTTCCACGTCTTCCTCCTCGGGTTCGGCAGGCTGTACCACAGGAGCAGGTGTTGGCGCGGGTGCCGCAGGTGCCGGTTTCACAACCTTCTTCTTCTTTTTCTTCTTCGGTTTGGCGGGAGCATCATCCGAAGACAGCAGCTTGACCAGTTCAGCAGGATACGGCGTGTACAGTGAACCAGCAGCCAGCAACAGAATCACCAGCAGCGCCAGGCGAAACCATGTGAATAACTTTATCTTGTTTTTTCGATGAAACAAATGCTTCATTGAGATTGAGAATCTTTATTGTTCCTGAATCTTCTCCACCTTGCGCGGACGACTTCCCATCACCAGGCGCAACAGCCACAACGGCACATTCCGCAGCAGACAACCAATCAGACGAATACGGCGAGAGGGATAATACCGGGCCTTATTCGCGGCCAGTGCATCAAGCGCTCCATTCACCACAGTCGGAATGGAGGTGTACACCCACTTCTTGAATGAAGAATATCCGTTCGAGCATCCCGTGCGACGCGCTACATCGCCAAAACCGGTATGCACCGGCCCCGGGCATACAGCCAGCACGGGGACACCAGCTTTACGCACCTCCATGCGGATGGCCTCAGAGAATGACGCAACAAACGCCTTGGATGCAGCGTAGATGGCAAAATCCGGAATAAACAGATCAGCAGCCAGAGAAGCGATATTGATGATCCCCCCCCCCTGCTCCACCATGCGTGGCAACAAGGCGCGGGTCAACTCGGCCACAGCAAGAATATTCACATGCAGCATCTGGTGATTCCGCTTGGGCGTACTGCTCACATACTCACCATAATCTCCCAATCCGGCATTGTTGATGAGGAGCGTCTTCCCCGCAGGAAGTTCCTGCAGAAGCTGAATCAGACGTTCACGGGCACGCTGCGATGCGAGGTCACAATCCACCACCGTTACCTTCAGCTCTGCGTTGGCGGCACGAAGCTCATCAGAAAGCTCCATGAGCACCTCCTTGCGGCGAGCTACCAGCACCATGTGAGCGCACTCACCCACCAGGCGACGCGCAAACGCCATCCCGAAACCTGAAGAAGCACCTGTTATAATGACATGCCCGTACATTGTTCATGTATCTTGCCATATTTCCACGGACGTAGCAAGCATAAAAGCCATACAGGAAAACAGTTTCCCGAGAATGTGCGCAACCTGCCTTCCCGGCATGCCTCAGGCACACCGGGTAAGGCTCGATTTTACAGGATGTATCAGAACTTATACGTCGCGCCGATATTAGCGCTATGAGCATTGGCGTTCTCTACGAACTCGCCTGTGTAACTCGCATTCACGCTCCACTTGTCGTTCAGTTCGTAACTGGCGCCTACGGTGAAGTTGAGACCGGTGCGGCCGGGGTTCATGCCCGTGCTGCGGGTGCCATTCATATCCACCGCGGGATTGTTGCGGGCGATGTCCTGGTGTACAGCGATTTCTCCGAATACTCCGAACTTACCCATGCGGCGGCTGGCAGCCACGCCGATTTCAGCACGAAGGTTCTGCAGAGAACCGGTGCTGGTGCCATCCACCGTGGCGGAGTCGCTGGCGTAGTACTGCAGGCCGGCGAAGGGACTCAGCACGGTGCTGGCGTTCAGCTCGTGGTTGTAGCTCACGCGTCCATCCAGCTGTAGGTGCTTCTGGCTCCAATCGCAGCCCATGGACTCGGACTCGCTGCGGCCATAGGCGGCGCTCCAGTCCGCAGTCACTCCGCTGCTCCAGTTCGTCTGGCCATACAGGCCCAGGTGCGTGGTATCCTGCTCGATGGTGCCGAAGCCGTGGGCGCTCACGCGTGTCCAGCTGTTGCCCAGAGCCATGCCGAAGAGGCTGGCGCGGCCCACCTGCGTTTCCAGACCGAAGGCACCGCCGCTTACATTGGTATCAGCACCGGCGTGGCCCCCTGCACTGCTGTGGCGGCTGCTGGCACCGATAGCACTGGCCCACACGGCCCGCTCACCGTTGCCCAGCTGCACCGCCATGCTGCGGTTCGCCATGGCGTTCACAAAGGCACGGCTGGCTTCCAGCTGACCCCAGTTGGCCTGCACCAGAGCATCCGCCACCGGATTGGTTGCAGATTTGGGAGCATTTGTGATGACCGGTTCTTCAACTGCAGCGACCGATACAGCCTTCTGCTGGGTCTGCGGATTCCACTTGCCCGTCACGGTCAGCGTCAGTGCCTTACCCGTGTTCGTGATGGTGCAGTCATCCGCATCCACACCGAAGATGGAGTAGTAGTCCTTGCTGCCACTGTAGGAACCAAAGGTCAGCACCTTGTAGGTCTTGCCCTGCACAAAGTCGTAATCCAGGATAATGCTGCTGCCGCTGTTCAGGGTGAGAGCCCCCTTCACTTTCAGCGTCACCGGCTTGCTTCCGCTCATCGTCAGCGTGCCGCCGGACTTGATGGTCAGCGAACCGGCACTCAGCTTGCCATTCAGACGCAGGTTCGAGCCGCTGCCGAGGGTAAGAGCCTGCTTCACGGTCAGGTTCTGAGCCTTGGCTCCCTTTATCGTCATGGTGGATTCATTCAGCGTGAGTCTGTTGGTGGTCACCTTGCCGTTGGTGGTCAGGGTGGCACCGGTCAGCTCCATGTTGTTCTTCACCGTCAT
>DEPT01000042.1:33712-65119 GCA_002358905.1 Akkermansiaceae bacterium UBA3385 | reverse complement strand
CACAAAAGTTGGGCTTGACCCCAAAAGTTGGGCTTGACCCCAATATTTGGGCTTGACCCCTTGACCCCCATTCTGGCCTGCCTGGGCGTAGAAAAACAGCGTATCAGGTTTCCTGATACGCTGTTTTACGAAGCCTGGAGCATAGCGGATTCGAACCGCTGACCTTCTCAATGCCATTGAGACGCTCTACCAACTGAGCTAATACCCCGTTTTTTTGTTTGTCTCACTCGGTGAGGACGGGCGGAGTATACACGAAGTTGGCAGGGATTGCAAGACTTTTTTTGAGAAAAAGCGATTTTTTTTGATTTTTTTTCAGCTTAGACGGGCAAATTGGAGGTGCATCCAGTCAAAATTTCGCTCTCTGCCGAGGGAAATGGCGCCGTGTTGTTCCCAGATGTGCCACCAGGCGTCACAGTCGGGGTGGGAGAGGGTGGCGCGGGGAGATTTGACGGCGTAGGCATTGCTGCGGGGTGCAAAATCCAGCGCAATGCCCCAGGCGTGGAGTGAAAGGGATTTGCCGGTGGCGGTAGGTCTGTAGTTGTAACAGCCGCCAAATTGGTCTAGTCCCAGGCGGTGTATTTCATCGGAGCCATAGTGTTGCAGTACTTCTTCCAGTGCGCGTTTGACATGCGGTGCGATGTGGGTGTGCACGCGTATGCTGCGCACAGGGGACCCTTCGTAATATAAAGTGTAGGCTGGAAGGATGCTGACCAGTGCATCTTCTCTGCCAGGGGCGCCGAAGATGCTGTTTCCATGGCGGACTTCTGCCTGGGTGGGCCAGGTGGGGATTTCCTTGATTCCCAGGGAGGTTGTTATGGCGCGGAGTGTTTGTGGGCCGATGATGCCGTCCTGCTCAAGCCCGAGGTGTTTCTGAATGCGACGTATGGTGGTTTTCATTTGGTGTTGGGGGTGGTTTGGTGTTCAATGGAAGCCAGACGGGTGTCCATGGCGCGCAGAATCTCCACAGTCTGGGCGGCTGTGGTGGCCTGGTCTCTCGCCAGCTGGCGGAAATCGCAGTAGACAAAGCACACCAGGGCAAATCCGCCGAAGGTGATGATTTCGCGGGTATATTCGCGGGTGAGGGTGAGGTAATCACGAAATGGTTTGCACATGCCTATGGTATAGTGGTTGTGAGACTTTTGTGCAAGCCGGGAAATAAAGAGGGAAGCGCTTTCCAGGTGGAAAGCGCTTCCCGGGTAATAAAGAGCTTTACAGCTGCATTCAGATACCGGCAGGCGTGGCAGCGGGGGCTGCCGGAGCCGGTGCTGGAGCGGGGGCTGCAGGAGCAACCGGCTGGGGCTGCGGGTTGGTGGTGGGCGGTGCTTCAGGCGGGGTGTAGGTGTAGTACACCTGGCCGTCGATATCCGCATGGTACTGACCTCCGGGCACAATGCTGATGCCGAGTGTCTTGCCGGCATAATTGGCGGGCGGGTTCACCTTGTAGCGGCGAATTTCCGGCTGGCCTTCCTTATCGGGGTCACGCACAATGATGGTAATCGGTCCTTTGATGGGGGCTGCCTGCTCGCGGGGTGTCACGGCACTGGCGCCACCAGCCATTTCACCACAGGGGAATTCCACACCGGCGGCATCGCGGGCTTCTACCAGAATTTTGCCGGGGGTGGTGTTGGTAATCTTTACGGAATAGCTCATCACACCGCCGGGGGCGGGCATGGGGGCTACGGTGGTCATGTTCGGCACCATGGTGGGGGGCGGGGTTACCGCCTCGCCGCTGGCGTATACATTGCCATCAACGCTGGCATGGTACTTACCACCGGCAATGATGCTGATACCCACTGTCTGCCCGGCATAGTAAGCAGGGGGATTCACCTTGAAGCGGCGGATTTCGGGGGCTCCTTCCTTATCGGGGTCACGTACCACGATGGTGATGGGGCCTACGATGGGATCTGCCTGTTCCAGCGGAGTGGTGCAGCTGCGGCCGCCTTCCATGAAACCGCAGGGGTAAATGTTGCCGGCGGCATCCTGCGCTTCCACAAAAATCTTGCCCGGTGTGCTGTTCGTGATGCGAACAGAGTAGTTCATGGGCACGCCTGCACCGGGCATGGTGGGAACGGCTCCTGTTCCGGGCACCATGCCAATGGATGCCTGCCCCGGAAGTGCGGTCTGGTGAATATAGGTGGACTGCGGTGTTGTGGTGTCTGCCGGCAGCATGGGGGTGGGAGTCTGCTGCAGGGGAGCCATGGCTCCGGCTACCGTGTTGGCTATGGCGGCCCCCATGGCATTGCCCATGGCGGCGGCGGTCTGTGGCTGGCCTCCATACTGGGCAACCTGAGAATCAAATGCGGCATCTACATCCGCGCTGCCTACGGCTACAGCAGCCTGGCCCGGAAGCGCAAGGTACTGTGCCGGCTTGTTCGTGTACGGCTTTGCAACGACACTGGCACGGTTGTTCACAACCGTGTTATCTGTAGAGCTGCAGGAGGCTACCAGAACGGCAGCACTGGCTACGAGACAATGTTTAATCTTCATGCTGACACAGAAATAACACAAATGACATAAAAAAGCAAGCCCAATGTGTGATTTATAGAGAGAATAGTTAATAAGAAATAGTGAATAATGAAAAAATGCCAGGATGGAAACCGGGCTTCTCCTGGAGCTGCATACGCAAAAACACCCGACCGGAAAATCGGGTCGGGTGTTTTAAAGCTGAGTTTTTATCACTCGCCAATGGCGGCAGTGATTTTACTTGCGGCGGCGGCGGGCTGCCAGGCCGGCCAGAGCCAGCAGGCTAAGCGTAGCCGTGGCGGGCTCGGGGATGTATTCAGTTGTTACAATGCTCATGACTGGAGCATAGGTGGTAGACGTTACCCCTTTCTGTGCATTAAGAAGTCCCCATGTTTTTACACTTCTCAGAATCTGAAATCTTTGTGTTTTTTCTGTATTTAAGTCTTGCTTACGGATTTGTAATCCGATATAATCCGCGCGTGCTCGTAGTGGACGAAATGTTCCAACGCGCGAGGAACTGGCAGCCTGCCACGAGTTAACACCAAACAAATCACTTAATAAACAATGAAAAAGACACTTATTGCCTTGGTGGCTTTGGCCGGCATCAGTTTTGGTGCGGCTCCTGATTTAGCCACAGCTAATATTACCACGAATGGAACAACGAACTCCTACTGGACTCTGGATGGTGATTTCACCGTTGCTTTGACCTTGGATGTCACTGAGCTCAAGAAGGTGTTGGAAAAAGGTCAGACTCCGGCATGGGGTACGAATCTGGTTAGTTACAATGCAAACGGCACTTTAACGGGTGTCTGCACTAATGGTGGTTCTTCTAGTAATCAGATTAACTCTTCCGGTCTCTATGCCCGTTGGGGGGATACAACGAACTGGAATAGTGTGCAATGGCAAGGTAACGTTAATCTCTCTGACCTGAATGGCGACGCTGAAGGAACGGGATGGGATAGTGTAACTAGTGCAGGTCTGGTGTATAGTTTCGGGAAAACTGCAGGTACTGCGGTATCTTTCGTGATGTATGATGCAAATGGATCCGCACTGGTTGAATCGTATGTGGAAGCCGGAGGCCTGAAGTCTGGTTCGGCAACAAATCAGGTGCTGACTCTGCATAGCGATATTGTTGCCGCCTCCTATTTCTTCGATGAACGCGTGGAGTTCGGTGATGCTGATCACAAGTCTCTTGCAGCTGCTGCAGCAGGTGCAGCTATCCCTGCAACAGAGGGGTGGACCCGTATTATTCCCGAGCCCACCACGGCTACGCTGAGTCTGCTGGCTCTCTGTGGCCTGGCAGCTCGTCGCCGCCGCAAGTAATTTGCTACTGTATAAACTTAAAAAAAAGCCCATGAGGAGACGTCCTCATGGGCTTTTTCATCTCACCTACGCCACGCGCAGCGAATTTAAATTTAATCACTAATCAGCCGTCTCCGCGTCTCGCTAACGCTCGCTTGCTACGCCGAGCCAGGCTAATCATTAATCACTTCAATAATGTTCATCTCCGGATTGCAGAAGAAGCGCATACCGAGGATAGCGCCGACGCCGCGGGTGACAAAAACGCGGCGGTTGCTTTCGAAGTCGTAGAGGCCTGCGGGCATGGAGGAGCGGAAGGAGATGAAATCTCCCGTGAAGGGGTTAGCCGCCTGGCCACCGTGTGTGTGGCCGGAGAGCATGAGATCCCAGTCGAACTGACGCAGCAACCAGCGGCTTTCCGGGTCGTGAGAGAGGAGGAGAACGGGGTGTGGGGATTGCCCGGCGAGTTGCATGCAGACAGCCGGGTTTTCATCACCCTCGTTCCAATCTCCCAGGCCGATGATGCGCAGGGTGCTGCCTGATGGGGTGGTCCAGTCGATGGCCTGGTTGCGGAGGAGGGGAATACCTGCGGTGGCAAAGATTCGCTCCACCTGTTCCTGCTTTTCGTAATCCTGGTTGCCGAGGATGGCGAAGGTCGGGGCTATGCTGCGGAGTTTGCGCATGCCTTCTACAGCCCAGCGGGTGCGGCGGAAGCGCTCGTCGACCATGATGAAATCGCCCCCGAAGATGATGAGGTCCGGGCACTCGCGTTCAATGTGCTCGATAGTTTTGTAAAACAGTTCGGGTGTATTGTGCAGGTCTGAGAAGAAGGCGATGCGCAGCGGGCCGCTGCCGGGAAGCGCAGAGGCCGGGAGCTGCACGCGGTTGCACTCCAGCTGGGCGGCTCCCCAGTTGCCGAAGTATTCCACGCCCTTCACGCCGCAGAGGAGCAGGGCTGCGGCGATAAGCCATCTGCGAATTGCCTTTCTTGTGGGCATAGTTGGTTATTCTGCGTTGAAGATGGCGAGGGCGGGGTCGAGGAAGCGGCCGTCCTTGCGGATGAGTGTGTCGTCGAACCAGATTTCGCCACCGCCGTATTCCGGTCGCTGGATGCAGACGAGATCCCAGTGGACGGCAGAGTTGTTGCCGTTAGGGGCTTCCTCGTATGCCTGGCCGGGGGTGAGGTGGAAGGAACCGGCGATTTTCTCATCGAAGAGGATATCGCGCATGGGGCGGAGGATATGCGGGTTAAGGCCGAGGGCGAATTCGCCGATGTAGCGTGCGCCGGCATCGGAATCGAGGATTTTGTGGAGGGCAGCTTCGTTTCCGTTGCAGTGAGCCTCCACGATTTTGCCGTTTTCGAAGCGGAAGCGCACGCCATCGAAGGGGATACCGTGGTAGATACTGGGGGCGTTGTAGGCAATGGTTCCGTTGATGCTGTCCTTCACGGGGGCGGTGTAGACCTCACCGTCGGGCACGTTGCAATCACCGCAGCAGGGGATGGCCGGAATACCTTTGATGGAGAAACTGAGGTCTGTTCCCGGGCCGGTGATGCGGACACGGTCGGTCTGTTCCATAAGGCCTTTGAGATGCAGCATGCCTTCTTTCATGGCGGCGTAGTCTGCCAGGCAGCAACGGAAGTAGAAATCCTCGAAATCCTCCGTGCTCATGCCGGCGGCCTGGGCCATGGCGGGGGTGGGCCAGGCCAGGATGGTCCATTTGCGGCGGTTGCAGGTGACATCGCTGGCTGGTTTAAGGTGGCGGCTCACAATCTGCATGCGGTCGCCGGGTACATCTGCAGTTTCAAAGCTGTTGTGGTCTGCATAGAAGCAGATGTGCACCTGCATGTCCTCTGCACGCTGCAGACGGTAGCGGCCATCCAGCTCGTATTGTTCATCTGTGGCGCCGAGTGCGAGTTCCTTGGAGATGACGGAGTGGGAGAGGTCGACATGGGGTACGCCGCCGGCTCGGCGCACGGCGCGGATGAGTTCCACAACCATGGCGTCCGGGATGTCCTGCATGCGCAGGTTGACGTGCTCTCCCGGCTGCACGCGAACGGAGTAGTTGACTACCTGATCAGCCAGCTGAGTATAGCGGGAATCCTTCATAGTGAATGATTAGCGATTAGTGATTAATGATTAATTTTTGATTGTCTGCAGGCGCTTGTGGACGGTAAGGGAGGATGCTGTCATAATGGCTGCGAGCTGTTTTGCTTCGTCCAGCAGGGCAGAGAGTTTATTTTCCGGGAGGATTTCGCCCTCGATGAGGTATTCAAGCCAAAGGATACATTCATCGGATTCCTCCTGGCAGATTTTGATTTTATGGTAAAAATCAGCGTCGCTTTTGGCTATGCAGGCGGCACGATAATTGGCGGCAACCGATGTGGCGCTTCGGAGTAATTGTTTGCCGAGGACTTGCGCCACAGTGGTTTTCGGAAGGCTTTTCCACATGCGAATGACTCGCAGCCCGAAATTTTTCGTTCGCTGCCGTAAATCAGCATATTTCCTGTCATCTGCCGCCGTATTATCCATATTAATCACTAATCATTAGTAATTAATCATTCTTCGGATTCAGAATTGCCAATTCTGAATCCGTAAAGATTCCGTCTTTGCGGATGAGTTCGTCGTCGAACCAGATTTCGCCGCCGCCGTAGTCGGCGCGCTGAATGCAGACCATGTCCCAGTGTACCTGGGATCGGTTGCCGTTGTCGCAGTTTTCGTATGCCTGGCCGGGGGTGAAGTGGAAGGAACCGCCAATTTTTTCATCGAACAGGATATCCCGCATAGGCTGGAGGATGAAGGGGTTCACGCCGAGGGCGAATTCGCCGATGTAGCGGGAGCCCTCATCGGTATCTAGAATCTTGTTGAGGGCTTCTTCATTGCCGTTGCAGTGGGCTTCCACAATCTTGCCGTCCTTGAAGGTAAGGCGGATACCATCGAACGGAATGCCTTGGAAGAGGGTGGGAGCGGTGTAGTGAATGGTGCCGTTCACGCTGTCCTTGATGGGGGCCGTGAAGACTTCGCCGTCCGGGATATTCATTTCGCCGGCGCAGGGGATGGCGGGCATGCCCTTGATGGAGAAGCTGAGGTCGGTGCCGGGGCCGATGATGCGGACGCGGTCGGTGCGCATCATGCGCTCGGCGAGCTTGTCCATGGCGACGCGGAGCTGCTGGTAATCTGCGAGGCAGCAGCGGAAGTAGAAGTCCTCAAAGGCTTCGGTGCTCATGCCGGCACCCTGGGCCATGCTGGGTGTGGGCCAGCGGAGGACGCACCACTTGGTCTTGCAGACGCGCTGGTTGTGCACCGGGCGCATGTGTTTCTGGGCAAGTGCCATTTTCTCTGCGGGCACGCTGGAGTTTTCGAAGCTGTTGTGCCCGCCGCGGATGGCGATGTAGGCATCCATGGCTTGCATTTCAGCCAGTTCAAAACCGGCGATGGAGGCATATTGTTCATCTGTGGCGCCGGCAAACATTTCGCGGGTAACGCGTCCGTGGCGCAGGTTGATGTGCGGGTGGGCTCCTGCTTCACGCACGGCGCGGATGAGTGCAATGGCAATTTCATCCGGCGCGTCGATGATTTCGAGCAGAACGTGTTCTCCCGGCTGGACGCGGCAGGAGTGGCGGATGAGGTTCTGTGCAAGCTGGGTGGTACGGGGATCAGTCATGGGGAATGAATAGTGAATAGTGATTAGTGATTAATGATTAGTGAAGGAGTGAATAGTGAGGTGAAAATTAATCACTAATCATTAATCACTAATCACTGAAAGTGCTTCTTCGAGATCTTGCCTGGTGATTTCTTTGCTGAGGACGGGGTAGCCGAGTTGTTTGAGGAGGACGAAGCGGATGGCGCCGTTCTGGAATTTCTTGTCGCTGGCGGTGATGGCAAGGACACGCTCGACATCTATTCCCACGGGCAGGGTAAGGGGCAGTTCCAGCGCGCGGAGTGTTTCCAGCAGGTCGCGCTCTTCGGCGGAGCTGAGTCCGGCGTATTTGCGCGACAGGTAAAGGGCTGCCCGAAGCCCCAGGCTTACGGCTTCGCCATGCAGAAGTTCGCCGAAGGGCAGGGCGGCTTCGATGCCGTGGCCGATGGTGTGTCCCAGGTTGAGGAAGGCTCGGATGCCGAGGGTTTCTTTTTCATCTTCTTCTACGATTCGGGCCTTGATGGCTATGTTGGCTGCGATGATGTCCGGCAGCCTGTCGATGGTCTGGAGGGTGAATCCGAGGTCAATCTCATCTGCAAGTTCGCGGAGTGTGTGCAGCATGCCGGGTTTGCGGATGGCTGCGTGTTTGACCATTTCTGCCATGCCTTCGCGGATGAGGCGCGGGGAGAGGGTGGTAAGGGTGGTGGGGTCGATGAGTACAAGGCGCGGCTGGTGGAAGGCTCCGATGAGGTTCTTACCGGCGGCTATGTCTACGGCTGTTTTGCCTCCCACGGAACTGTCCACCTGTGCCATGACGCTGGTGGCAATCTGAACAAAAGGAATGCCCCGGTAGTAGATGCTTGCCAGGAATCCGGCCAGGTCTCCTACCACACCACCGCCCAGCGCCACAATGAAGCTGGTGCGGTCGTGCCCGGCAGCTACCATTTCGATGGCCAGTTTTTCCACGGTGCTGAGGTTTTTGCTGGCTTCACCGGCGGTAAAGAGGTGCATGCTGGTGGTGAAGCCGCTTTCTTCCAGGCTGTTTCGTACGCGTTCAGCGTAGAGCGGTCCCACGTTGGTGTCTGTGATGATGGCAGCCTTGCCTTCCAGACGCGCACGGCTACACAGGTAGCCTATGGATTCCAGTGCACCGTTGGAGACGTGTACATCATACGACTTGGGACCAAGGGAAAGGGAAACATTTGCCATGCCCGCAATTATACAGTACACCCTGCAGGCTTGCAAGGAGATAACGCGTCAGGTACGGACGAGGTCTCGTGTTCTCACATGAGCAGAGTTTCTGAAAATCCAGTCTATCGAAACATTCTCCGGGGCCTGTTTGATACATAATTGTATTTCAACTGGTCAATAGTTGTGGATGCAGAAAACCCCGCAAGTCCGGCTTGCGGGGTTTTGTACGCTGAAACTGCAGCTGGTTTCTCAGCCCACGTGAATGAGCAGCGGCCATGTGCCCAGGATAATCAGGGCAAGAGTGCAGAGGGAGAGTACAATGCCGGTGCAGGTGGGAATCTGCAGGGCTTTGTCGCCGGGAAGCGGTTTCTCCCAGTACATGGCACGGATAATCTTGAAGTAATAGTAGAAACCGGTAGCAGCACCCACAACCATGATGGGCAGCAGCCACCAGATGCCGGGCCAGTAGCAGATGGTCTGGATGGCAACGGCAAAGGATTCCATCTTCACAATGAAGCCCTGGGTGAGAGGAACACCTGCCAGAGAGGCAAAGCTCACCGTGATGAAGAATGCGGTGCGGGGGTTGGTCTTACCCAGACCTCGGAAAGAGGCGATTTCCTCACTGCCACGCTGGGTGCGAACCATGGCTACTGCAAAGAATGCTGCGATGGTGGAAAGTGCATAGGCGATGAGGTATTCGCTTACCAGGTAAACGGCCGGGCCTTTGATGGCGGTGAAGAAAATCAGGATAAAGCCGGCCTGTGCAATGGAGGAGTAGCCCAGTAGACGCTTGATGTTGGTCTGGCGCAGGGCTCCCAGGTTACCGATAACCAGCGTGGCGGCGGCCACAATGGCGAAGCACCACACAAGAATCTTGCCCACGGGGCTGCCCGGCACCATGAAGCAGGAGAAGGGCAGGGTCAGGCTGCTGAGTACGACAAAACCAGCGGTCTTGGAAGCTACGGCAAGGAAGCTGGTGGTGGGGGTGGGGGCTCCCTGGTACACGTCCGGAATCCACACGTGCATGGGGGCTGCGCCAATCTTGAAGAAGGCGCCGGTGAAGAGCAGTGCTGTGGCGAGCAGGAAGCCGGTGCAGAGTGCGGGGCTGCCGGCTACACCACCCTGGAATGCGTTGAGTACAACGCTGGTCCCGAGGGAGAATGTGCCCACCATGCCGAAATACCAGGCAATGCCGTATACCAGGATGCCGGTGCTCATGGCACCCAGCACAAGGTATTTGATGCCGGCTTCGATGGAGCCCTGGTTGCGGCGGAAGTAACCAGCCAGCACATAGGACGTGAGCGTGACGACTTCCAGACTTACGAAAAGCATGACGAGGTCACGTGCCTGGGTAAGGCACAGAATGCCGGCACAGGCTACCAAGGGCAGGGCGTAGAATTCACCCGTGCCTTCTTCCGTGCCGGAGCCGCCAATGGACTCGCAGCTGATTTTGGTGTAGTCGAAGGCAAGCAGGATGCACAGACCCGTGGCTACGGCTGCGATGGCTCCGAATGTGTTGGCCTGACCACCTGTGACCAGGAAAAAGGAGGCCACAAAGCAACCCAGTGCACCGAGGATGGCGTAGATGCGCTTCGGCAGCTTGGGCAGCAGAGAGTCTGCCAGAATGAGCAGGGATGCCAGCCCCACCAGAGCAAAGGCCGGTGTGAACTGACTCCAGGTGTATGTTGATACGATATTCATATGTTAACTCAGAGTTGGGTGGTCAGTTGATTACAGGCAGACAGGGGGAATGATGCCGAAGAGGACAATGAATACAGCCAGGAAGCAGGCTGCGGTGATGTCCAGTGCCGTGAGCTTGGTGGCGCGAGCAGATGCGGCACCCACAGGGCCTTCGAAGATGTTGCGGAATGCGCGCAGCATGTAGATGGCGCTGATGACCAGCCCCCAAAGGGCACCAATGGTGGCAAGCTGCACAGTGCCCATGCCGCCGAAGAAGTTGCAGATGGTGGAAAGCCAGCTGCCATCGGTAGCGGGAGTGGGTACCCAATGAGCAAAGCAGGATACGAAGATGCTGAACTCACCGGCAAAGTTTGCCAGAAGCGGCAGACCTACGGATGCCATGCCGGCAAGACCGAAGAGGAAGCCGAGCGCCGGCAGCTTGCTGCCAAGACCGCCCATGCAGTCCAGCTCCAGGGTGCGGGTCTGGGATTCAATCTGCCCAGTGAGCAGGAACAGCAGGGCAATGGTAAGACCGTGTGCCAGCATGAGCAGGGCGGCGCCTTCCTTAGCCAGTTCGTTGTTGCCATCGGCCGCGATGTAGGCGGCAAAGGCCAGGAAGATGTATCCCATGTGCATGACGGAGGAGTTACCGAGCATGTCGTCCAGACGGGTCTGGGAGATGGTGACGTAACCTACCCAGAGCACGTTGCCGAGCAGGAGAACCAGCAGCCAGTTGTTCCAGCAGCCGAAGAGATCATCGCACTTGGGACCGAAGGCCATTGCCAGTGTGAACAGGCCGTACAGACCGAATTTCTTGAGCACGCCGGCATGCAGCATGGCAATGGGCGTGGGGGCACTGGCGTAGGCCGGTGCTGCCCAGGTGTGGAACGGGAACAGGGATACCAGCGTGCCGAAACCTACCAGCAGCAGACCTGCTATGAGGCAGGTGGAGGTGGGCATGGTGCCAGCTTGCACTGCGGCGTTCAGGGCGGTGAAGCTCCAGGCGTTCATTTCAATGCAGAGAATGAGCAGACCTGCCAGCAGTACCATGGAGGCAAGCCCCAGGTAAATGGTGGCTGTCCAGGCAATGTTGCGGCGGTCGCCCCGGCCGTAACAACCAATCATGATGAAGGTCGGGATAAGGGCCAGTTCGTGGAAACCATAGAACGCGATGATGTTGTTGGACATGAAGGCACCGATGGCACCGGCGCTGATGAGCAGTGCCGAAATGGACCAGCTGCGCTCAGCGTCTGCATGGGGGGCTTTCATGCCCACCACTGCGGCAAAGGTGACCAGAATGGACAGCAGCACCATGATGCGGCTGAGAGGAAGTGCCAGCGTGAATTGAAGCTCTGTGCCACAGATTGTGGTCAGGCATTCGTTGCAGCACTCCGGTGCCAGCACCGCATAAGTGCCCAGAATGAGCGTGATGGCGGCGCTGATGAGGGCTGTAAGACGGCCCGGTGTCTTGAGCAGACCAATGCAGGCTGCTGCAATCACAGGTACAAGGATAAGCCAGATAAGCATGATTGTTAAAAGCGTTTAGAATTGGTATGCAAGGAGAAGTACAAGGATAACCAGACCAATGCCGGTGACGAGTGTGTATGCTCGCAGAGAACCACACTGTATCCAGCTGCAGAGGTAACCAAAGCGGACGGTGAACCACACCAGGGTCTGGCAGATGATGCCACGGATGACGAAGCAGTCGAGGAATTCAACCACATGGGCAAATGCCTGCTGAATGCCACCGATAATGACCTTGTCGTACAGTGCATCAATGTAGAGGCGGTTGCGGAGTGCCTTGGAGATGCAATTGCCAGCCAGCGGGTCCTTGGTGCGACCACCCAGACCATAGATGGCCAGAGCCAGCAGAATACCCACGGCCAGAGAACCCATGCTTACATAGAACGGCAGACCCAGCTCAAATCCATGGGCGTGGAAACCGTTGTAGGGTACCAGATCATTGGCGATAAATCCGTAGCCGGAGATGATGGCCATAACGGCAAGAATCAGCAGCGGCAGTGCCATGGTGAAACCGGCTTCCTTGGCGTGCTCAGCTCCGTGGTCACGGGCAGACCCCATGAAGGCCACAATGCAGAGACGCAGCATGTAGAAGGTGGTAAGTGCGGCTACACCTGCTCCAATCCAGAAGAATACGGGATTCTTGGCCAGGGCTGCATCCAGAATGGCTTCCTTGGAGAAGAAACCGGAGAAGCCGGGGATGGCGATGAGGGCGCAGGTGCCCATCATGAAGCAAAGCACGGTAAGGGGCATGCGCTTGGAGAGGCCGCCCATCTTCCAGATGTCCTGTTCGTGGTGGCAGCAGATGATGATGGCACCGGCACCGAGGAAGAGAAGAGCCTTGAACCAGGCGTGGGTGTACAGGTGGAACATGGCAGCTTCACCGGCCAGCAGACCTACGGCCATGACCATGTAACCCAGCTGAGAAAGGGTGGAGTAAGCAAGAATGCGCTTGATGTCATCCTGCTGTACGGCCATGATGGCGGCAATGACAGCTGTGATGGCACCCGTCCAGGCAATGATGTTGCAGGCCGTTTCCGTGAAGGCTTCAGCACCCATGCTTACCTGGAGACGCACCAGCATATAGACACCCGCAGCCACCATGGTTGCGGCGTGGATGAGGGCGGATACAGGCGTGGGGCCTTCCATGGCATCGGGCAGCCACACATGCAGCGGGAACTGGGCGGATTTACCAACAGCACCGCAGAAGAGGCACACGATGGTGACAGTGAGTACTGCCGGAGCAATGCCGACTGCCTTTCCGGCCATGTCGGCAAAGTTCATGGTGCCGAAGAAGCCCAGGGTGAGCAGAATGCCCAGCAGGAAACCGAAGTCGCCCACGCGGTTGGTGATGAATGCTTTCTTGGCAGCATCAGCAGCGCTGGCTTTGTCGAACCAGTGGCCGATGAGCAGATAGGAGGAGAAGCCTACCATTTCCCAGCCGATGAAGGTCATGGCCAGGTTGTCTGCCAGAACGATGGTGCTCATGCTGAACATGAAGATGCTCAGACCGGCATAGTATCGGCTCAGGTTGGAGGAGTCGCCCTTCATGTAGCCGATGGAGAAGAAGTGCACCAGCAGACCAATACCAGTGACAACCAGCATCATGCGCATGGCAAGCGGATCCATGACCAGTCCAAGGTGCAGACAGAGCTGCTCCAGGGAGCAGGGCATCCAGGTATAGACACCCGGCGTGCCGGTCTGCAGACCGGTAAGGTATGCAATGCAGAGCCCGAGGGTGGACGCGGCGGAAAGCAGCGACAAGGTAGCGGCCAGACGGGGGTGCTTGTTCAGGCACACCCAGTTAATGGCTGCAACAACCAGGGGCAGCAGCAGGAACAACCAGGGGAGATTGTGAATCATATTCATGCTGGTGGTATTTAGTCTTTGAGTGAGTTGAGAGCCGTGCTTTCCACCGTGCGACGCGCACGGAACATGGCAACGATAAGTGCAAGACCAATGGCTACTTCAGCCGCGGCAATGCCGGTGATGAACAGGGAGAGTACCTGGGCATCGTACACCGGAACACCAGCTGTACCCTGTGCGCGGGAGAATGCCACCAAGGCCACATTGGACGCGGTGAGCATCATTTCCAGGCACATGAACACCACGATGATGTTCTTGCGGATAAGCACACCGGCCAGACCGATGGTGAACAGGATGCCTGACAGAATCAGGTAATGTGCTAACGGAATCATGAGTCAGGTAAATGGGTTAGTCTTTACGGATCTTGCGGGCGAGGGCCACAGCGCCCACCGTGCCGGAAAGCAGGGCGAAGCCGAGGATGACGAACGGAATATTGTAATGGGTGTACAGACACTTGCCAATCAGCTTGACATCAGAAATGGATGTGGCCTTGGCAGCATCTGCTGCAGAAATGGCAGGGTTTTCGAGACGAGCCGCGGCTGCTGCGCTCAGTTCCGGCAGCGCACCGCCGTATTGCGCCGGAATGGCCGGAGCTGCGGCTGTGGTGCGGGATTCGCCGATAAGGAGCTCGCCGGCACTCTCACACAGGCTCATGACCGGACAGGGGTTATTGGTTGCACCAGGCAGGCTGATGGATACCTTGATGAGAAGCCCTGCAAAGAAACCGGCGATGAGAACGCCAACTGCGGCATGTGCATACTTGTTGTTCTTTCTTTCGTTGTGGATGTCGAGCATCATCACCACGAAAAGGAAGAGTACGAGAATGGCACCTGCGTATACAATGAGCTGAACAATGCCCAGGAATTGGGCACCCATGCCGAAGAAAATGGCGGCCACCATGGCAAAGCTCATGGCCATGCACATGGCAGAGTTTACCGGGTTGCGGTATGCCACCACGCCAATGGCGCAGAGAATGGCCAGTGCTGCCAGTACGTAGAACAGAATCTGACAAAGGGATGTTTCAAACATAACGGTATTTTATTTGTACTGGTTCCACTTGTTGATGAGTCCCTTGCGCGTGCCGCCCAGACGATACAGGGTTTCCTTGTCTCGGATAGCCTGCTTACGGTCGGTAAGGGTGATGAGATATTCCTTGGAAAGGAAGATGGCCTGTTCGGGGCATGCTTCCTGGCACATACCGCAGTAGATGCAGCGGAGCATGTCGATTTCAAACTTGGCCGGTGCCTTTTCCTGCTTCTGGCAGTTGCTGGTGGCATCTACCTCACCAGGGGTGATGGTGATGGCACGTGCCGGGCACACGAATTCACAGAGCTGGCAGGACACGCAACGCTCGCGACCGTCCTCGCCACGCACCAGAGTGGGGGCGCCACGGTAGTATTCGGGCATGCGGGAATCCCAGCGTTCATCCGGGAACTGCATACAGACACCTACGCCTTTCTTGCTGAAATCTTCCTTGCCGCGGCTCTTGCCGAGCAGGGAGAGTACCAGGTGGCGCATGGTGATGACAAGCCCCTTGACGAGCTCGACCACATACACCTTGTCCAGCAGGCTGAACTTGGGTCGTTTAATCTTGATGTAAGACATATTCGGAACAGGAAAAGGGGGTTACTTGATGAAATAGAGTACGGCTGCGGCCAGGAAGATGTTGGCCACGGTGATTTCCAGGAAGTAGAGCCAGCCAAGCTTCATCACCTGGTCCCAGCGGAAGCGCGGCAGGGTCCAGCGCACCCACACGAAGAAGAAGATGAAGGCCAGCAACTTCACGACAAACATGCACAGCTGGCAGAGCACGGCCAGCCATTCGCTGTAGGCTGCCAGGGCGGCGTCTGCGCCGAAACCAATGGACCAGCCACCAAGGAACAGGGTGACCACCACGGCAGAACCGATAACCATGGCTGCGTACTCACCCATGAAGAAGGAAGCGAACTTCATGGAGGAATATTCGGCGTGGTAACCGGCTACCAGGTCGGTTTCACATTCAGCCATGTCGAAGGGAGTACGGTTGGCTTCAGCAAAGACGCAGGTCACGAAAATGATGAAGCTGATACCCAGCGGCAGCATCATGGCCCAGCGCTGCCAGCTCAGACCTTCGCCCCACAGGGGCAGCAGGGTCCAGCCGTTGTCGGCCTGGAACTGCACAATCTGCTGCAGGTTCAGTGTGCCGAACATCATGAGCAGGGGAATGATGGAAAGCCCCATGGAGACTTCATAGGAGATGAGCTGTGCCGTAGCACGCAGACCACCCAGGAAGGGGAACTTGGAGTTGGAAGACCAACCAGCCAGGGTCAGACCGTATACGGAAAGACCGGAGATGGCGAAAATCCACAGCGGGCCGATGTCCAGATTGGCTACGCACATGGAAATGTTGCCGTAGCAGGTGTTCACCTCAGAGGCAAAGGGGATGACTGCGGCTGCCACCATGGGCGGCCCCAGCACCAGCATGGGAGCCAGGATGAAGTAGAACTTGCGTACGTAGGAAGGGGTGGTCTCCTGCTTCAGGAAGAGCTTACCGCCGTCCAGACAGGGCTGGATGAGACCCCAGCAGGGAATCTCGCGGTCCAGTCGCAGCCAGGTGCAGAGCTTGGCAATCCAGCTGGTCTCCGGAATGCCGAAGAAGTGCAGCCAGTTCTTGAGCGGCTGCTTTTCCTTGCTGCCAAAACGCTGCAGCAGGAAAAGCGGAAGACCTGCGCGGTTAGGACCGGGTCGGTCCTGAATCCAGCCGGCCACGCGGCGTTCAATCCACACGGAAAGAACCACGAAAGCCAGAATAACGGCAAACATAAGAACCAGTTTGAGCAGCGTGTGAATCAGGTAGAACCAGATTTCGTTGCTCATGAGGTCGTTATACCAATTGATGATAGCGTCCATTTGAGGTATTGTGTGTTAGCGGTTTACTTCTTAGCTTTTTCGCGTTCGATGAGGGGGATGGTAACACCAGTTTCCATGATGACCTTACCCTCGTTACCGATGTTACCCCAGGTGATGCCTTCGAGTTCCTCGAATTCCTGAGCCATTTCGTCCAGCACGGTCATGGGGGTGGGGCATGCAATGACTCGCACGCAGTCACAGCCCAGGCGCTCGGACAAGTTGCGGCAGATTTCCCAGTCGGACATAGAGTTGCCGATGGGTTCGATTGCCTTGTTCAGACGCTGGATGCGACCGGTTACGTTAATCATGGTGCCGTATTTCTCGGCAAAAGTCACGCCGGGCAGGACCACGTCTGCTGCCTTGGTTGTGGCGTTTTCGCTGTGGTTGACGACAAGAAGGTACTCAAGGCCGGCAAGGTCTTCTTCGGTGAAGCCGGCTTCTTCCGTCAGGTCTTCACCCAGAACAATCATGAAACGGATGCTGTTGTTGCGCACACCGCGGCGGATGTTGGAGAGACCGGAGCCGGTCTTGCCGAGTATCATCTTGGCACCGTTGGTGTTGGGGTTGCGGTCTTCGCTTACGAGCATGCCATCACTTTCGCCCTTGCGGGGAACAATGTCGAGCTTGGTGATACCCAACTGCTTGGAAAGAGCGCGCACCATGTAGAGTTCTTCGTTTGTCATGCGTGCAGAGCAAATCATGGCTGTTTCGGAGGGTGCCATGCGGTGCAGCTGTTCCACAACCATGTTGAAGGTGGCATCCCAGGTGGAGGGACGCTGACCAGCACCGGCATCCGTCTTCACCAAGGGGGTGGTGATACGGGTGTCCGCGTTGATGAACTTGTAGTTCAGGCGGTGGTCATCGGGCATCCAGCAGCTGTTGACGGCATCGTTCTGGCGCGGGGTAATGCGGTATACCTGCTGCTCGCGGGTCCAGATGTTGATGTTGGTGCCGGTGCCGCAGTTCACATCGATGGTCGGGGTGCTCTTCAGGAACCACACACGCATCTTGAAGCGGAAATCCTTGGACGTCATGGCGCCCACGGGGCAGATATCTACCACGTTCATGGAATAATTGCTGTCCAGCTGGGTGCCGGGGTAGCAGGCAATGGCGTTGTGCGTGCCGCGGCCAACCACGCCAAGTACGTCCTGGCCGGCGATTTCCTTCATGAAGCGCACACAGCGGCGGCAGAGTACGCAGCGTTCCTGGTCCAGGTTGACGCGCGGCCCAATGGAGAGGTTTTTGCCCTTCTTGGTCTTTTCTTCTGTGAAGCGGTGGGTGCCGCTGCCATAGTCGCTGGTGTATTCCTGCAATTTGCATTCACCTGCCTGGTCGCAGATGGGGCAGTCAAGCGGGTGGTTGGAGAGCAGGAACTCCAGCACACCACGGCGGGCTTCCTCAGTCAGCTTGCTGGTGGTGCGGATACCCATGTTCTCTGCAACGGTGTTGGCGCATGCAATGATGGCGCGGGGCATCCAGCTGATGGGCAGGTAGCCGTCATCGCCATACTGGGGCGTGGTGCCGGGAGCCTGGCGCGGGGGCATGCCCTGTTCTACAAGGCACATGCGGCAGGAACCGACAACGGAAAGTTTGGGGTGGTAGCAGAAGCAGGGTACATGCGCGCCTACGGAGTTGCAGGCATCTGCAATGCGCGTTCCCTTCGGGAAGCGGTACCATTTGCCGTTAATCTGGACGTTCACCTTGCCTTCAGCGGCGGCGGCGTCTTTCGGCAGAATTGCGGGGGGTGTACTCATTGGTTCAAAAAGGTTTTAGTCTTCGCGGGTCAGGAACTTGCGGGCCTCCTTGGCCTCGGCGGAGTGGGGCTTGAGGGCGTTGATGGGCTTGGTCAGCGCCAGGAACTCCTCACGGAACTTAGTGACAAATGCCTGGGTGGGCCAGGAGCATGCTTCACCGAACGCGCAGACGGTGCGTCCGCAGATGTTGTCGGCCACGCTCTTGAGCAGATCCACATCTTCCGGGGCACCCTTGCCTTCGCAGATACGGGTGGAAAGTTTGAGCATCCAGGGGTTGCCTTCGCGGCAGGGGGAGCACTGACCGCAGGATTCCCAGGCGTAGAATCGGTTGAGGTTGTTCAGCATCTTGGGCATGCTGCGGCTGTCATCCATTACGATGATACCGCCGGAGCCACTCATGGAGCCGTGCTGGGCAATGCTGTCCAGATCCAACGGAACGTCAAAGATGCTCATGGCGCGTACGGAGCCATCGCTGTTGCGGCCCTTCAGCACTTCATCGCAGCGCATGACCTTGGCGGATGCACCACCGGGAATGATGGCCTTGAACTTGCGGCCACGCTTGGGGCCTCCGCACACATCGTACAGAAGCTCACCAAATGTCATGGAGCCGGAGATGATTTCATAGTAGCCCGGTCGCTTCACGTCGCCGGATACACCGATGATGCGGGTGCCGGGGGAACGCTGGGCTCCTTCGGCGGCATAGGCCTCGCCACCGCGCATGAGCACCTGGCGTACCTGGCACAGGGACTCCACGTTGTTCACAATGGTGGGGCAGCCATACAGACCAATGGCAGCGGGGAAGAAGGGCGGCTTGATGCGCGGATAGGGGCGCAGACCTTCAATGGAATTGATAAGACCGGTTTCCTCACCGCAGATGTAGGCACCGGCGCCACGGTGCAGGATGAGCTTGAGGTCGTAGCCCTTGCCCAGGATGTTCTCACCCAGGAATCCGGCTTCCTCTGCTTCTTCCAGAGCCTTCTGCATGATCTTGGCGGCTTCGGGGAATTCTTCACGCATGTAGATGACACCGAAGTGGGCCTGCACAGCATAACAGGCAATAATCATGCCTTCGATGAGCTGGTGCGGGTCTTGGTGTACCACGAAGCGGTCCTTGAATGTGCCGGGTTCGGATTCGTCGCAGTTGCAGACCACATACACGGGCTTGGTGTTGCCCTTGGGAATGAAGGTCCACTTCACGCCGGTGGGGAAACCTGCACCACCACGGCCACGCAGACCGCTTTTCTTCACTTCCTCGGTGACGGCGGCAGGCTCCATTTCCAGTGCTTTTTTCAGGGTTTCGTAGCCACCATCCTTAATGAAACATTTGATGGAGGGGTCGTAGCCCTTGCGGTCGATGTTGCGGAAAATACGGCGAGTTTCGCGCGGATGCGGTTCCTTGCCGGGTTTGTAGATTATTTCGCTCATGTTTCGCTGGGAGAGAGGTTGTTACTTCTTGGGCTGGTGCTTGGCGATGATTTCGTCAATCTTCTTCGTGGTCACCTGGGAGTAAAGTACATCGTTGACCATGACATTCGGACCGAAACCGCAGTTGGCCAGGCATTCTACAGGTTCCACGCTGAACAGACCGTCTGCGCTTACCAGCATGGGTTCCTCATCGCTCATTTCAGCGTAGTTTACGCCAATCTTTTCGCAGATGTAGGGAATGAGTTCCTCTCCGCCGGAAAGGGAGCAGGCGATGGTGCGGCATACTCGGAAATGGTATTTGCCCGGGCATTTGGTGTGAATGCCAGGATAGAAGGTGACGATGCCGGCCACGTGAATCGGGGTGCTTTTGCACATTTCAGCAATCCAGGGCATGGCATCGGCGCAGATGAAGCCGAACTTCTCCTGTACCAGGTGAATGATGGGCAGTACGGCGGACTGCTCCTTGCCTTCCGGGTACTGAGCCACCAGAGCCTTGGCTTCCTTCACCAGGCTGGGGGTTACCTTGAATTTCGGGAAGTGCTGCTCACCGGGGGACGGCTGAGGCGCCGTGATGGCATCAATCGCGTTAGGTGTATCGGACATGGTAAATGGTTTCGTTATCAGAGAGGTTAAATTTGTTTAGCGGTCGCATTCGCCCTGCACGAAGTCGAAGGAACCCAGAATGGCGCCTACGTCGCTCACCAGGTGACCCGGCAGCAACTCAGGCAGGATGGACAGCGTGCAGTAGGAGGGACTGCGCATCTTCAGGCGGTTGGCAATGCCGCCGCCCTGGGAATCCAGGAAGAAGCCCAGCTCACCCTTCGGGTTTTCTGCAGCAAAGTATACCTGGCCGGCAGGGGCGTTCACGCATTCGGTGGTCACCATGAACTGGCGGATAAGTTCTTCGATGCCCTGCATGGCGTCTGCCTTCTTTGGCAGGATGCCTTTATCCAGCTGCACCCAGATGGGGCCGCCCGGCATGGTGGCAATCACCTGGCGGATGATGCGTACGGACTGGCGGATTTCTTCCATGCGTACCTGGAAGCGGGCGTAGCAGTCGCCTTCTTCGGCCACCGGTACATCAAATTCGTATTTCTCGTAACCCAGGTAGGGATTGGTCTTGCGCAGGTCACGGCACACGCCGCTGGCGCGCAGGTTGTTGCCGGTCATGCCGTTCTGCAGAGCCATCTCCTTGGTGATGACACCTACGCCGACAAGGCGGTCGATGAAAATTTTGTTGTGCAGCAGTAGTTTCTCCATTTCATCTACGGTGCGCATGGCGCTGTCGCAGAAGGCAAGAATCTGTTTCTCGATGCCCTTCGGCAGGTCGCGGGTCATGCCGCCGATACGTGTGTAGCTGGAGGTGAAGCGGGCTCCGCAAATCTGTTCGTACAGGTTATGCACGCGTTCCTTTTCCTCGAAAGCGTACAGGAAAGCAGTCATGGCGCCGGTGTCCATGGCATATACACCTGTTCCCAGGAAGCAGGAGGAAATACGGGAAAGCTCGCAGCACAGCACGCGGATGGCCTGGCCTCGCTCCGGCAGTTCCCAGCCCAGCAGCTTTTCTACTGCACAGGCATAGGCTATGTTGTTGCTCATCGGAGCAAGGTAGTCCATGCGGTCTGTGTAGGTCACAAACTGGTTGTAATGGCAGTTCTCTGCGATTTTCTCCATGCCGCGGTGCAGATACCCAATCACCGGGTCGCAGGATACAATCTCCTCACCGTCAATCACCAGCTTCAGACGCAGCACACCGTGCGTCGCCGGGTGAGACGGTCCTACATTCAGGGTTACCAGCTCACCGCGGTCATCTGCATCGTTCTTCAGATAATCCATCGCAGCGCTCGCTACATCAGGCACTTGTATAAATTTTGTCGTGTTCATAACCTGGGAATACGGGGCCACCTGCGGCCACAGTTACGCGTAGTCATTAAACACCTTTCTTTTGTAAAGTGCAAGCCTAAAGTCGCCATACCCCGATATTTACGCGCGTGTGCAAGAGTTAGTTTTATCAAACATATAGCTCTTTTTGGGGTTAAGTCACGCTTGGTTCTTGCAAAAGGGCGCGCCACGGGTATGATGATGTCATGAGCATGGTAAATGAAGAGCAGCTTGCGTTGGTGCGCCAGTGGGCAGGAGATGGCGTGGATTTGAATGGAATACAGAAGCGTCTGGCGTCCGAATGCGGGGTGCACATGACGTATATGGATGTCCGTTTTCTGCTTCTGGACTACGGGATTGAAATTGCGACAGTGACAGCTGCGGAGGAAAAGAAGCCTGAGCCTGCGCAGGAGGAACCGGTAGCTGGCGCGCCGCAGCCTTCTGCGGATGGTAGGCCTGTAGTGACTTTGGATGAGCTGACGTTGCCTGGTACCCTTATTTCCGGTAAGGTGCAGTTCGCTTCCGGCACGAAGGGCGGCTGGCAGATTGATCAGCTCGGCCGTTTTGCGTGGAATGATTTGCAGGGACAGCCCACCCCGGAGGAGTTGCAGGCATTCCAGGCGGAACTTACTGCCATTCTGAGCCGCGGCGGTATGTGATTTGAGCCTTTTCTTTCTAGTGTGCGTTAAACAAGAACCCCGGTTGGTAAGTCAACCGGGGTTCTTATTAAAGAGATTTATGATGCACAATTAATCGCGAGAGGTGCGAACGTAGTTGTACTTGCTCTGGAAACCGAGTTCCTCGGGGAATTCGGAGAAGCCACCCCATACGTTGTACTCCTTGAGCCCATTGCGACCGCAGGAATCCTGGTAGCAGGGCTTGTAGGTGCACTTGTAGGTGGGTGCCCAGAAAGTTACGAGTTCGTAGAAGCCGTAGCCCATGCGGGTGAAGGTACGACCCACGCCATCCACAACGCCCACGGAGAAACCGGCGTTGTTACCCTCAGCGCCGTTCCAGCGGATGATGGTGGTGGGGATTTCCTCGATAGCGAAGAGAATGTTGCTGACGGCACGACCCAGCTTGCGGGTGGCAGTGTACTCAGAGGCGGGCGGTGCCTGAATGTCGGCATATGTGGTGCCAGCCAGAGCCAAGAGAATTGTAGAAAGGAGTAAGCGCTTCATGACGCAATCAGAAATACCACATCATTTTGCTTCCTGCAAGCAAAAAAGTGCACTTTTGTCTCAAGTAATGGAAAAATTATTTCAAAAACTCGGAAATATTCATCTGGGTTTCTTCATCCGTGAGGTAACAACCGGGGTCGGAGCCGTACCAGTGTCCGTTTGCGAAGGCTGCACGGGTGCGGAATCCGCCGCCGCAGAGAGCGAAGTGCTTGCAGGTGGCACAGCGACCGCTCAGTTTCTTCTGGCGTTCCTGCGGGTTGTCGCTACCGCGCAGTTCCTGAAGTGTGGCAGCACTGGGTTCCTGTGCTGCTTCCCATACATCAGAAAACTTCTGATTCTTGACATTGCCCAGGGTAACTCCTTGCCAGAACTGGTCGGGGTGTATGTTCCCTTGCGTGTCAATGTTGGCAATACCGCGGCCGGAGCTGTTTGCGCCTCCACCGTTCCAGGTAAGGAGGCGAAGTGTTTCCTGCGCCAGCGGACTGCCTTCCCGGAGCTGACGCAGCAGGAGGTATACACCATCTGCCGGTTGGGTGACTGTCAGCAGTTCCCGGGTCTGCCCGGCTGCATGCCAGGCTTCTGCGCGGGCGATGAGCATATCCAGGGCAGAGCGTGCTTCCTCCGGTTTCAGACTGGCAACATCCACCCCGCGGCCGGTAGGTACAAGGTGGTAGAAGCAGACACGCTGGATGCCTTCCTGTTCAATGAAGTCGAGAATCTGCTCCATGCTCTGCACGTTGTTTCGGGTCAGGGTCAGACGCAGCCCTGTCTTCTGGCCTACTTCCTCGCACAGCTTGAAGCCGCGAATTGCTCCATCAAAAGCGCCTTTCACGCCGCGGAACTGGTCATGCACAGCTCCGATTCCATCCAGCGAGATGCCGACATAGGCTACGCCAAGATCCTTGAATATGCGTGCCATATCCGGGGTAATCCGGGTGCCGTTAGTGGAAATGGTTACTTTCAGTCCTTTATCCGTGGCGCGTTTGAGAATATCGGGCAGCTGCGGATGGAGTAGCGGCTCGCCGCCGGAAAGCAGGAGCGCATTTACTTTGTAGTCAGCCAGGTCGTCAATGACTGCGCAGCACTGTTCCCAGCTCAGTTCTCCCGGATAACGCTCGGCGTGCGAATCTGCATAGCAATGGACGCAACGCAGGTTGCAGGTGCGGGTGATGTTCCACACGACAATGGGTTTTCGTGCGCGGGAAGATGCCGGCATGCAGGCAGCCGTGCTGCTGTTGGGCATGTTACTGCCGTGGCCCAGGCCGTAGCGGATGTGGTCAGCGGGCTGGGCTGCCCCGGTCCAGAGTTTGGTGATGTTAATCATGACTGTGGCGTGGAGCCGCGCAAGGCGGCGGGAATATAGTTACAGAGGGGCTCGGCGGACATCATGTCTCCGTTGCTGCCGAATGCACGGGCGCGAGAACCACCGCAGAGTTTGCGGTATTCACACTTGCCGCATTTGCCGCCTAGCGCATCATCGTTTCGCAGCTGTACAAAGAGCGGGTGTTCACGGTAGATGGTGGCCAGATCATCGGTGCGCACATTGCCTGCAGTGAGGGGCAGGAAACCGCTGGGCTGAATCTCACCCACATGGGAGATGAATGCCACACCCTTGCCATCGCGTGTGGGAACCATGTGGCGCGGAGCAGGGGCCCCGCTTGTGCGGGCTGCCTGCATCATGGCACGGCGGTAATGGTGCCCTTCCGTTGTTTTGATGGCAAAGGGCAGTTCCTTGCGTAATTCGAGCAGGCGCTGCCACAAGGCTTCCAGCTCTGCGGCCCCGGGTAGTTCCTCCAGGGTGGCTCTGCCGGTGGGTACCAGCAGGAATACACTCCAGACATCCGGCTCAATTTGTTTGAGCAGCTCCACAAATCCTTCCAGCTCGGGCAGGGTGGTGCGGGAGATGGTGGTGTTGATTTGTAATTGAATTCCTGCCTCCTTGGCCAATCGGGCAGCTTCCAGTGTGCGTTCGAAAGTGTGTGGCACGCGTCGGAATGCATCGTGCGTTTCCTGTGTGGCGCCATCCAGACTCAGGCTCATGCTTACCACGCCAGCCTCGCGGAGTCTGTGAAAATCGGTGTGAAGCAGACGGTTGGTGGCGGCGGGACTTAATGCTACGCGCAGTCCTTTGCCGGCAGCGCGTTTGATAATGTCAAAAATATCCCGCCGCATCATGGGGTCTCCGCCGGTCAGTACCAGCATGGGCGGGGCCAGTTCTGCTATCTTATCCACCAGCGCGAGGGCTTCCTCGTGGCTTAACTCTTCGGGATGTGCCTGCGGTTGCGCTATCGCTCGGCAATGCTGGCAGGCCAGGGCGCACGCCCGCGTTACCTCCCAGAACAGGATGAACGGGCGCTCTGAAAAATCGCACATCGGGGGATGGTTAGGCGTAGGCACGCGCGCATTGTACACGCTCGTTCTCTGCTTTGCAAGCCCTGATTTGCTCGTGCTTGTTGTGATTTTGTCAGCATTTTTTTTTGTAAATCTGCGACAAAAAACTTGACACTAACGTTTGTTTGCTGTATCTTGCTCCCCCGTTCCCGGACAATATATCAACAACGAAAGAAAAATCATGCGTTCCGTATCTGTACGTAAAGGAGAACCGATCGACCGCGCTCTGAAGCGCCTTAAGACCAAGCTCGACACCGAGGGTATCCTCGAGGAGATGCGCCGTCGTCGCGCTTTTGAGAGCCCCATGGATGAGAAGCGCCGCAAGGCTCGTTCCGCCAGCAAGCGCAACAAGGTGAAGTGGCACTTCACCAATAAGGAGGAGATTCCGGCTGCTGCCGTGACCCCCGCTGTTGAGGCCTAAATCCCATTGTTCGGGAAAGTTTTTCAAAAAGGACAAGCTGCAAAGCTTGTCCTTTTTCGTATTTCCCGGAGAGGTTGAATTCTTGTAATCAGGCGTGCATCATCGCATTTACGCAGCGGCTTGCAACTTCCTGCCAGTTGGGGAAGCTTGGCAGGTCGGTCATATCGGGATCATCATAGAGCTGGTTGAGCTTTGATATGAAGTCTGCCTCGTCCTCATTTTTGAAAGTGAAACGGGATGGGATATTCTCGCAGATGGGGGGCAGGGCGCTGGACAGGCAGGGGATACCCCCGCGCAGACATTCCACTGGGGGCATGCCGAATCCTTCGTAGTCGGAAAAGTAGATGGCGCAGCGGCTTTCGTGGTGAAGAATGTGCTGCAGTTCGTCGTACGGCAGGCGCCCGTGCTGCACCCAGTGTGAACCTGGCAGAATAGTGTCCTGTGGCAGACGGCCGATGAGATGAACACGAATTGCGTCGGCATCCGTACGCTGCTTCAACCATGCTTCCACGCGCTGAATGCCGAGTGGGGTAAGCTTGTGCGGAAAGGGGGAAGCGTAGAAAAGAATATCGCGGCCGGTGGCGGGCTGGTAGTCTCGGGCGGGGGCATCGAACCCTATGCCTACCACGGAAGTGCGGCAGCCGGGGGTATAGTGTTCATACCGGCTTTTGTTGAATTGGGTGGAGGTGAGAACCAGATTGGAAACCTGCATGGCTCGTAATCCGAGTGCGCGGAAGTAGAGGAGCTCATGCCGGGGAAAAGGTGAGTCTCCTTTTCCGAATTGTTGCTCGTAGTATTCCCAGTTGACATCGTGCAGGTAGCATGCCAGCTTTGTTTTGCCGAGCATGGGAAAAAAAGGAGGGAAGCCTTTTGGCAGGATGGCCCAGTCCGGGTTAATTTTACGGATGGCTGCACATATGCCCAGCTGGTCCCACCATACCCGCTTGAACTTCCGCGGAACCGGCATGTTTGCCAGGTGCAGGTGAACGTGTTGCGGTAAATTGTTGAAATGGGCTGCGCATTCCTCATTTCCCAGAATATGAAGTTCTGATACTTCTGGCACTTGCATCAGCCCGCGGGCCAGCCCCATGGATACATTGAAGATACCCACTGATTTAGTGGCTGTAAAACTCTGGTCTGTGAGCGCAAGCAGCAGTTTCATATTTCTCTGCGAACTCTGGCATACTTCTGCATGGCTGTCAAGTTTTTTTGCTTGTGCGCTTGCGGGAGGAATGTCTATCTGGTATGATGCCGGGCATGGTAGAGAATCAACCAGCGGTGAGATTGTCGGAAAGTATACCAGGGCGGCTGGCCGGGTGGATGCTGGCGGCTTTGTGGATTTTTTCGATGAGTGCGGTCGATACACACGCTTTCAGTGCGTTTCCTGTGTGCGTAGTACTGGTGTTGGTTCTGCTGCTGGTAGGTGTGGCGGTGATGTCCGGTCACCGCCTGGTCAGCATGAGCTGCCTGGGCTGGTTTTCTTTGTTGCTGGGTGGATATTTCCTGGTGCGTTGCCTGAACAGCTATGCCATTGTGGATTCCTGGACGGAAATAGCATTGATTCTGGGGGCTTTTGTGTATTATGTCGCAGGTATCTATGTTGCGATGAATAAAAGTTACCGGAGCATTTTTGTAGTGCTGGGAGCCGCGTTGCTTCTCAATGTGACGGCTTTGTGGGCGGTTCGGCAGCCCTGGTTTTGTCTGGAATGGCTCGGACGTGCCCGATTCACGCCGCAAGGCACCAATGCGTTTCCTACCTCTTTGTTGATTTATAAGAACTTTGCTGGCGTCTTTTTCAGTATTGGCGGTTCTGTTTTGCTGATTTGGGCATTTTGGTGCCTGAAGGGGTTCTCACGTTGGCTGTGTGGTGGTGTGGCTCTGGCTGCTATTTGTGCGTCTTTCTTATGTTCGACACGCGCTATATACCTGGTTTATCCTCTATTTTTGCTGGGAATGTGGCTGTTGAATGTCATTAAGCGTATAATGCACGACCAGAAACTGGGGCTCTGGAATCTGTTTATTGCTTTCGGAGTGGTTGTTCTGGGGGCTGCCATTGTCGCGGATTTGTTCGTCGGGAATGCTTTACTTGAGCGTATTACCGGTACGGATTCACACTTGCGCTTTGCTATCTGGGGGGCTGTGTGCGAGGTTATCCCCTCTGTCCCTCTCTGGGGGGGTGGTGCTAATGCTACCACGTGGGAGCTAGTGCCGTATTACAGTGAGTGGCAGTTGCCTAATTATGCGCATAATGAATACCTTCAGGTCTGGGTGGATTATGGATTGCTGGGGCTTGTGGCTGTGATGCTTGTTGTTGCATTGCATTTGCTGCAGGGGCTTCGTTGCCTGGCTGCTGAGTCTGTTTCTCACGAGCGCCACGGAATTGTTGTTCTTGCTATGCTGATTCTTGGCTCGTTTGCCGTCTATGCAATCGTTGATTTCCCTTGGCATTCCTTTGCCTTGGTGGGTATGAATGCCTTTGTCTGCGGTGTGCTTGCTGCTCCCTTTGCTCATCGCGAGTATCAATCTTGGTTTTCGAATCGTAAATGGGCAGATTCGTCCCGGCCGCCAGTTGTGGCGGTTCGGGCTCAGAAGTGGCCGGGACGCTTGATTCTTATTGCTCTGTCATTAGGCCTTGCTTGTGTTTCTGCATGGTTGGGAATGCATTTGTATCCTGCCTGGAAGGCTCAGTGGGCGTATAATGAACTGAGCCGCGAAGGAGTTGATCCACAGGGAGATGCCCGCCGGGATTTTATCGCACGGCTTATGCCGCTGTACCCCAGCCCTGGTCTGGCAGATACTTACTATATGCTTCCGCCGTATGGATGCGATTTAGTTGAAAGGGAACAGTTGCTGAGGACGGCACTGAACGCAAATCCAAAACAGTTGTTTACGGTTGTCATGCTGGCCGATGTATTGGGAGCACGAGGAAAGTATGTCGAGGCTGAGCAGCTGATGCGTAAGCATTATGTGGGGGATTCCATGCCTTATACCTTGCTGAATAACTGGCCGGGGTATTATGCTTATAATCTGCTCCTCTGGGGTCGTAGTGAGATGCAGCAAGGTCGCCATGCTGTTGCTATGTCCATGTTTGATTATGCGCATCGTATGAGAAAAATACAGTCTTTTAACTTTAATCCCGTGCATCGTCTGGGGGAACAGCCCTGGAAGGATTATGGTGGCGTTAAACCCGGAAAAAATCGGGTAATTCAAATGACGGAATCGGATTTGCGTCTCCTGCATCTTACTGGGGTGCAGCCGGATGATTCCTGGCAGCGACCTCTCACTCCGGGCGGGCGTCCTGCGTTGTACCGTACATATGTGAACCAATTGCCACGATAATCTCATCTTTTGTCCGAAAAATGAAAAAAATAGCAAGCAGAAGTGTTTTCCGCTTGCAAAAGCGGAAAAAAAATGCAATATAAAAGAAATCCGCTATGGCGGCACCAGACTTTACTGACGTTATGAGTACTCCTCCTCTTCCTCCGACTCCTCCGCGCCCTGTTCCCCCTACGGCTCCGCGACCTGTTGTTCCCGCTGCACCTGTGCCCCCGCGTCCCGCAGTGCCTGCCGCTCCTACGGCTCCCATCGCCCCGCGTCCTGTGGCTCCTGGTGCACCTGTGCCGCCCGTGGCTCCTCGCGCAGCCACTACCGTGCCGCTGGCCCCGTCTGCACCTGCCGCACCTGCTGCTCCTAAGCCTGCTGCTCCGGCTGCTCCTGCACGTCCCGTGCCCCCCACTGCGCCCCGCATGACTCCGACCATGCCCTTGCAGGTGCCGACTCGTCCTGCTGTTCCCGGTGCCCCCAAGCCCGCCGCACCTGCTGCTCCTAAGCCTGCTGCACCCGCGGCCCCGGCTGCTCCTGTGGCAACGGCTCCCATTCCCGCTTCTGCCCCTGTGGCTCCTGCAGCCTCCGCATCTCATACGGCCACCCCGGCTGCAGCAATGCCCACCGCTACTGCTCCTATGCCCAAGGCTGCCAAGCCCGCTAAGCCTGGTGTGAAGGCATCCAAGCCCGGAGCCGCTAAGCCCGGTGCTTCTGCAAAGAAGAAGCCTGCTGAAATTATTGAAGAAGACGAACCTCAGGCTACGCATCCGACGGTGCTTGTGGTTACGATTATTGCTCTGCTTGCTGTTCTTTTCCTGTGCTACCAGCAGTACAGCATCGATACCACGTTCGGCCGTGTTTCTGAGCCCACCTTTGGTTGGCCCTCTGACGGCGGTTCTGACGGCGGCGATGTTGCTGCTGATGAGGAAGCTACCGAGGAGGACGCTGAGGAGGAGACTTCCGGGGATGAGGAAGAATCTTCCGACGAAGAGGAATAATTTTTCAACGGAAACGCCCCTCCGGGCATCTTACCCCTCACCATGGCATTACAGATTACAGACAGCGATTTCGCAACGGAGGTTCTTTCAAGCCCCGTGCCCGTGCTGGTGGATTTCTGGGCTCCCTGGTGTGGTCCGTGCAAGATGATTTCCCCCATTGTGGATCAGCTTGCGGTGGAGCTCGCCGGACAGGCCAAGGTCTGCAAGGTGAATGTGGATGATGATTCAACGCAGGAGCTTTGCGCCCGTTTCAATATCCGCTCCATTCCCACCCTTATGTTCTTCCGTGGTGGGGAGTTGGTGGATACTGTGGTGGGTGCTACTTCCAAGGAAAATCTGGTGGCTCGTTTGCGGGCCTGCATGTAACGCAGACACCACCGCATGAATATCTAAAAAAGCAGCACCGCCGGTGGTACGCCCCTGGCGGTGCCTTTTCATACTTATAACACAACAAACAGAAAACAATTATGGCACTCAAAGAAGTAACTGAGAGTACGTTTGAGGCAGAAGTCCTCAATTCCCCCGTTCCCGTCCTGGTGGATTTCTGGGCTACCTGGTGCGGCACCTGCAAGATGATGATGCCTGCTGTGGAGCAGGTGGGTACTGCCCTGGGCGCTGAGGCCAAGGTAGTGAAGGTGGACGCCGGCCAGCCCGCCGGTCAGGCTATTGCTGTGCGCTACGGTGTGCGTTCCTTGCCGACTTTCATCATTTTCAAGGGGGGCGAGGCCGTAACCACCATCACCGGCATGACCACTAAGGATAAGCTCATTGCTGCAATCAAGGCAGTTTGATTTTATTTTGAATGGTTTGTAAAGCGCTACTACTGAGGTGGTAGCGCTCTTTTTCTTGCGGTGTAGGTCGTTTTTTGGTAGAATGTGCCGCATGAACGCAACGACTTATGTAGCCGCCGCGCTGATGATGACTCCGCTGAGCATGGCCGTCGTGCCTGCTCATTTCTCCGACCGGGCCAAGGAACTCCTCTCCGAGGAAGTGCAGATTGTGCCCACAGAGCACCCGCTCAACGTGGTCTATTTCCTGGGTAACGATAATGAACCCTCTGCTGATTTTGAACGCCGCATCAGCGAGCTGATGCTCTACGTGCAGCAGTACTACGCCAGGGAAATGACCCGCCTGGGCTACCCTGGCCGCACCTTTGGTCTCCAGCTCCTGGAGAACGGCAACGTGAAGCTCCATGTGGTGCGTGGCAAGTACCCCGCCACCGACTATTCCTATGGCGCGGGCCACGGCAAGTGTCTGGAGGATATCGCTAAGTACGCCAAGGCAAATCCCGGTGCTATTTGCAGCGGTCACACGCTGGTCATCATGCCCACGTTCCAGAACGCTGAGTACAATGACCTGAACCCCGGCGGTGTGCCTTTCTATGGCCTGGGACGTAACTGCTTTGCCCTGGACTACGCTCATTTCGACCTGCGCCACATCGGCCAGAACACGCACGAAGGCCGCTTGCTCACCAAGTGGCTGGG
>DEPT01000042.1:0-33683 GCA_002358905.1 Akkermansiaceae bacterium UBA3385 | reverse complement strand
GGTCTGGCTCACGAGCTGGGGCATGGCCTGAACCTGCCGCACAATGAAGGCACGGTGAGCGAGAAGGCAGCCCTGGGTACTCCGCTCATGGGTGCCGGCAACTACACCTTCGGCATGCACCCCACCTACCTCACGCTTAACTCTGCGCGCTTGCTGGATTGCTGCCAGGTATTTGCCCCTGCAGGGGATAAGACTGAGTTCTACGCCGAGTGTCCTGCTCCTGTGGTGCAGGCGGCCAGCTTCAAATGGGAGGGCGATGCCCTGAAGCTCTCCGTGACCTGCACTAACTGTGAGTATGTGAATGTGCTTGTGCAGGACCCGCCTTACCAGGTGAATCAGGACTACGATGCCGTGGCATTCTGCACAGAGTCTGAGACCCCCGGCACATATACCGTCACAATTCCCCTGACTGAACTGGCAGACCGAAAGAACACCGGCAAGGCCGAGCAGGGTATCGATATTCTGCTGGTGCAGAAGAATGGCAACCGTTACCGCTGGCGCACCACGTTCGATTGGTCCACATTGAAGCCTGGCAATGAGATTCCGCTTTCCAAGCCGGAAACCATGTGGCAAGGCTATTAACCAGAAGGGCTCCATCCGGAGCCCTTTTTGATTGACTAAAGAACAATTCCGCGGTCTTTATGCCCGCCTGTATTCTATTTAATCACTATTCATTCCCCTTTATTGGGGTTGCTGCTGTGTGATGCAGTGAATCGCACCGCCCTCAATCACCAGGCGGCGGGCATCGATACCCACCACGCGACGGCCGGGGAAGGCTTCGCGCAGAATGCCCAGTGCGCGGTCGTCCTCTTTATCCTGCATGAAGATGGGCACAATCACGCTGCCATTGCAGATGAGGAAGTTTGCATAGCTGGCAGGTAGCTGCTCCAGGCGCCAGTCCTGCGCCACCAGCGGCTGCGGCATGGGCAGGGGGAGGTTTTCCACCCGGTGGCCGGAAGGCGTGCGCAGATCCTGCAGTCGCTCGTTGTTCTCTGCCAGGGCGCGGTAGTGGGGGGAGTGCGGGTCGGGTTCCACGATGGAAACCACAGCCTCGGGGTTCACAAAGCGCACCATGTCGTCAATGTGGCCGTCCGTGTCGTCACCCTCGATGCCGCTGCCCAGCCAGAACACGTGCGTGGTGCCCAGCATGCGGTGCATCTCAGCCTCAATATCGGCCTTGGAACAGCCGGGGTTGCGGTTCGGGTTCAGCAGTACCGCTTCAGTGGTGAGTACCAGTCCCTCGCCGTTGCCCTCGATGGCGCCGCCCTCCAGAATAATATCGCTGCACAGCTGGGGCATGCCCAGGCTGCTCGCAATGCGGGCGGGGACTTCATTGTCCAGATTCCAGGGGGCAAACTTGCCGCCCCAGGCGTTGAAGGTCCAGTTGGCCAGCTGCATGCCTCCATCTTGGCGCTTGGTGAAAATCGGACCATGGTCGCGGCACCACACATCATTGGTGGGGTGGTCGTATAAGCGGAAACGCTGCACCCCACGCTCCTGCAGCAATTTGGAAATCCCCGCGTGCAGCGGGGCCGCTGCGTTGATGCGAACCTCGGCTTCTGCGGCAATGGCGGCCGCTAGTTCGGCATAGCGGCCATGCAGTTCCTTCAGCCCTCCCTGCCAGAGGTCATCGCGGTGCGGCCAGGATAGCCATACGGCTTCCATCGGTTCCCATTCAGCGGGCCAGCGCAGCTGGCTTCCTTGCATCGCTTCAGTAGTCATGGTGTCAGTTCAGGGTGTCGAGTGTTTCGTAAGGGGCATTAAGCAACAAGTCAATGGGTGTGAGATTATCGAACTGGTCGCGGCGATCACCGTCCTGCTTACCAAATACGCCTACCTCAATCAGGTTATATACAAGTGTCCCCACATCAGAGGAAGTGGCAATATTCCATTGTTCCATGACCGCCAGAGCCAGCGGACCGTATTCTTCCAGGGCATATGAGCAGAACCCGAAGTACAGCTCCTCCGCGCTCAAGTGCGGATTTTCTGCCGGCTTGCGGCATTTTTCCACAGTGGCATCCAGCGCAGCGCGGATGAAAAAGTACGCATCGGCCGGGTAATCCTCGTTCTTCTGCAGAATCTGTTCCACTGCATCCTCAAAACTGTAAGCCATGGCTGCATGCTACCATGTTCCAACTGCCAACGCAATAGCAAATAGCTGCATGTCATCCGTCTCTGGTATTCTCCTGTTTGTTGCCCTCCCCATGTGCATGCTCGTTCAGGGTAAATCATACACAAAAATATGATAAAAAATAAAAAAGTTGAAATAAAAAACGTTTTCTGATACGCTTACTATTCGAAGTCCACGGACTCTAATCTCACATATCACTCCTAATACTTATATCAAACTATGAACTACTTCATCGCCACACTTGCAGTCTTAGTCAGTGCATCCTTTGCATGGGCACAAGGCCCCCATAAGCATATTCATAGAGGTCATCATGGTAAACCTGGTGTTCATCATAAACATCATCATGGTCCCCGTGAGGCTGCGTATCCCTCGGGTACGTGGGTAGGCGTTTGCCATAATCATACGGTAGACGTAAAGTCTCCCATGGTTCTTAACCTGCTTAGAAAGGGAAATCATATAGTTGGTACTGTGCTGCTGGATAGTGACAAGCTGGTTTCGGCTCCTCAGCTGACAGGTTTTGTGAAAGGGGACACCATCACATTCACCACAGGTAGCCGTAATCATCCTCTCGGCCAGATTGAATGGCGCGGGCATGTAACCGGTTCTATCATCAAGGGCGTGTACCGTGTCGTCTCTTCGTCTCAGGAAGGTACTTTCCTGCTGAAGCTTAATTAAACTAAACGTCAACCATTACTCTGTGCAGGAATTCTTATCGGAGTTCCCGCTCAGAGTTTTTTTTGGAACGCCAGCATTATTCACCTCAGACATTCTCCCTTGCAAGTTGGCGTTCTTTGGTATACAATACGCCGCATGAATGCATGCGCCCGCCTTTCCTTTACCCGCCCGCTGGTGGTGGGGTCTGTTTCTGATATGGCTGCCTGGAATGCCGCCTGTGCGGCCGAAACGCTGCCTTGCGATGTGGTGGAGCTGCGCGCTGATGGTCTGCCTTCCGATACGGATTGGGAGGAGCTGGCTGCCATGCAGTGCTGCCGCCCGGTGCTGGTCACGGTGCGCCATGAGAGCGAAGGCGGGCTGCGCCCCATGCGTACGGAGGAGCGCCTGTGCATTGCCCGCGCCCTGCTTCCGCTGGCTGCTGCGCTGGATTGGGAGATTGCCCAGCTGCCCGCTGCTCAGGAACTGGTGGCCGAGGCTCACGCCGCCGGGGTGCCCATCATTGCCTCTGCTCACGATTTTGAAAAGACTCCCGCGCTGGAAACTTTGCTGGAAAAGGAGCAGACCGCCCGCGCCCTGGGGGCAGATGTTGCCAAGTTTGCCTTCCGTCTGCACAGCGCAGAGGACATGTTGACCGGCGTGGAACTCCTGCGCCGCGCCACCGGCGCCACCACCGCCATGGGCATGGGCTCGCTGGGTGCCGTAAGCCGTCTTCTCTACGCCCAGCACGGCGCCTGTCTGGTCTATGGCTACCTGGGCGACACCCCCACCGCTCCCGGCCAGTGGTCCGCCGCCCTCTGCCGCCAGGTTTTGGACTCTCTTATCCTGAAGTCTTGAAGCGTTGCTGAACTGCTTATTTTTCTCCATAGAACAGCAGGGAAATTCCGGGAATCCTGCGGCTCAGAAGGTAGAAGTAATATAGCCCGAACATCAGTAGCAGGGAGGCAATAATCGCTGCTGCATAGTTAGTAATCGGAAGATATTCAAGCAGTTGGCTGTTGAAGTAGAAAATGATACATTGAAGAACATAGAGCGGGAGCGTGGCTTTTCCTATGTTCTGAAGTATGGGTAATTGTATATGCTTATGGAGCAATTTAGTGGTGAATATGAACAAACCACAGCCTACTATGGCTGCAATAAGTCGGTATATAGCAATTCCCATCTCTTCAATGTTGTTTATTAACGGAATCCGGTATACGTACCAGGTTGGCTGAAAGCCGATGAATAAAAGAACGAAAAGAGGAAGGAAGATGCCCCATTTCCAATTGATGTATTCATGCCGGAATCCGAGTTTTGCCATGGTGGTACCCAGTACAAAAGCGGGCCAGAGATAACAGAACCGTCCTGGGTATGGCCAGAAATGCTGGAATGTAGTCAAATGCCCCAGGTATTGGGCAATGAGTATGGGTAGTATGAATATCAACAGCTTGTACCACAGGCTGTTTTTCCATTGCAGAAGCAAATAACAGAACAGGCATTCGAGCGTGACTACCAGATACCATAGAGAACCGAAATTGTGGATCAGCTGCACGATACGTATTTCTTCCTTTTGAAAGGAAAGGCACGTATACAAGATGCCGACTCCTACGCAGGGAAGGGCGAGCCTCATCAGGTATCGGGGAATGACGCTGAAGGAATGTTTTGAAATGCTCTTGGCTGCAAAATAGCCACTGAATAAGGCAAACAGCGGCATGTGGAAAAGATATATCCCCATGAAAAGAGGATCGGTCCAGAATCCTTCACCCGATTTTGGCGAGTAAAGTTGCAACTGAATCACATGCCCCAGGATGACGAGAAACATTAAAAGCCCTTTTGCGACATCCCAGTATGTGTCTCTTGTTGATACCGTGCCGGTTTGCATGCCCCTCATGATACGGATTTAATGTCCGTAAACAAGTTTTATCTGATATTCTGCGTAAAAAAATTGCGATGAATGCAGATTGCGAGAAATCATCACATCGGCCGTTGAATCAGCGGATGCCTTTATACCGCCATGGGGTGAAGCCGCGGGCTGTGGTGAGGGTGTCGCGGTGATAAATGATTTCAAAACAGCGCCATTCCGGGTCGCCTGCGGCCTCGATGGCGCGGTAGCGAGTGTGGTCTTCGTCCTCCCAGCGCACGAAGAGCTGAACATGCTCGCCGGGGCGAAGAATGATATCCCCGGGACGCAGGGCGTCCAGACTGCTCAGCGGCGTGCAGATGCCGGGTAATTCACGGGTGGAATAGGGCCTCGGCAGCCCCCAGCAGCGGGATACAAGCCCGGAGCAGTCGATGCCGGCGGCATAGCGACTCACAGCATCATCGCCACCGCGCACCTTATCGGCAGAGGCATAGTCGCCGGCGTAGACTACAGGCTCTGCGGCCAGGCGGCGGGTGAATTCCTGCGGAGTGTCGAATCCGCCCCATTTGTAGGGCATGCCGGTGTTGTTGCCTGACTTCCACCAGAAACCACGCTGAGTGGTGCGGGGGTGGAGGGCATCCGGAGTATCGATGCGCTGTCCATCCGGGGCCGTGCCGTGCAGGGCGTGGCGTTTTTCCGCCTGCCAGATGAGGGTGGTGTAACTGCGCGCGGTACGCAGCACCTGGTCACGGGAAACAGTGGCACCATCCGGCCCGGTGCTGCGGCAGCTGCCGAGTAGCAGAAGGGGCAGGGCAAGAAGCAGAACCTGGCGCATGGCGGAAAATTAAAGCAGTGTGAGCACAAGCATGATGCTCACCACGATAATCTTGCCCAGCACACCGGCCAGCAGACCGAGCGTGGCGCCAAGACCGGATTTCGCAGATTCCTTGGTGGATTTGCGCTGGAATCGCAGTTCTGCAATGAAGGCGCCCAGGAAGGGACCGATGATGATACCGAAGGGGAATACGAAAAATGCTCCCACGAAAAGGCCGATGATGCTGCCCCAGAAAGCGTGCTTGCTGCCGCCGAACTTACGGGCTCCCAGCGCCGTGGTGATGTTGTCCACAAAAGTACCGAATAGCGCCAGCGCCAGCAGGATAACCCAGAACCACCAGGAGGGGTAGGGATCTCCTGCGGCCACTGCGTAGCATACACTGCCGCCCACCGCCACCAGACAGCCGGGGTAGGGCAGCACAGCCCCCAGGAAGCCAGCGATGTACAGCACCACCGCAGCCACATACATGAAGGCTGAGAAGTAATCCAGCCCTGCAAACCAGTTCAAGACCTCATGAAACATATCTTAATTAATCATTACCCCAGGTTCGCTTCGCGAATGCCGGCGCGCTTGCGTGCCGTAGCCTCCAGGATGCGCTTGCGCATGCGGATGAAATGCGGCGTGGCTTCCACCAGCTCATCGGGTTCGATGTATTCGATGGCTCGCTCCAGCGAGAAGACGCGGGGCGGCGTGAGCTGGATGGAATCGTTCTTGGTGGCCGAGCGGTGGTTGGTGAGGTGCTTTTCGCGGGTGGGGTTCACCGGGATGTCGATATCCTTCGGGTTTTCGCCCACAATCATGCCTTCGTACACCTCATCGCCGGGGGCAATGAACAGCGTGCCGCGCTCTTCCATGGCTTGCAGGGCATAGGGTCGGGCAATGCCGTTTTCCATGGAAATAAGCGTGCTGGTCTGGCGGGTCACAATCTCGCCGGCGTAGGGGGCGTATTCCTTGAAGAGGTGGGAGAAGATGCCGTGGCCGCTGGTCAGGTTTACCAGCTCGAACTCGAAGCCGATGAGACCGCGGGTGGGAATGGTGGCCTGAATGGTGGTGCGGCCGCTGCCGTTGGCCTCCATGTTCTCCAGAATACCTCGGCGGTTGCCCAGGATACGCACCGTGCCGTTGGCGCATTCATCCGGCACTTCGATGAACACCGTCTCGAAGGGCTCGCAGTTCACACCGTCAATCTCGCGCACAATCACTTTCGGGCGGGAGACCAGCACTTCGTAATTCTCGCGTCGCATCTGTTCCACCAGAATGGCAATCTGCATGGTGCCGCGGGCAGACACGCTGAACACACCGGCCAGGTCCGTATCCTCCACCTTGATGGAGATGTTCGTGCGCATTTCGCGCATCAGTCGGTCGCGAATCACGCGGCTGGTCACATTCTTTCCATCGCGACCACCCAGCGGGCCGTCATTGATGCTGAACTCCATCTGCACTGTCGGCGGCTCAATCTTCACAAAGGGCAGAGGCTCGCCCTCCGGGTCGGCGGTAAGGGTCTGGCCGATGTCTACATCCTCGAAACCGGAAAGACCGATGATATTGCCGGCCTCGCCCACGGTAGAGTCATTGGTCTGCAGCCCGCTGTATTCGAAAAGCTTGGTCACCTTGGCTTGCACTCGGGAACCATCCTGGCGCAGCAGGTGGAGGGTGTCGCCTTTCTGCACGCGACCGCTGGTGATGCGGCCCACCGCCACGCGGCCCACGTAGTCATCCCAGTCGATGTTGGAGATGAGCATCTTGAAAGGCTTATCCGGGTCGGCATCCTTTGGAGCGGGGATGTGCTTCACAATCTGGTGCAGCAGCGGCGTGCAATCCACCGGGGCCTCACCCTCCGGGCTGTTCATGAAATAACCATCGCGGGCAGAGCCGTACACAAAGGGAGCCTCGAACTGCTCCTCCGTGGCGTTCAGGTCGAGCAGCAGCTCCAGCACCTGGTCATGCACCTTCATGGCATCCGCATGCGGGCGGTCAATCTTGTTGATGACCACAATGGGCAGCAACCCTTCCTCCAGCGCCTTGCGCAGTACAAAGCGCGTCTGCGCCTGCGGGCCTTCGTACGCATCCACCACCAGAATCACGCCGTCCACCATCTTCATCACACGCTCCACCTCGGCACCGAAGTCGGCGTGTCCGGGGGTGTCAACAATGTTGATGGTGTAGTCATTCCAGTGAATCGACGTGTTCTTTGCCTTAATCGTGATGCCCTTCTCGCGTTCCAGGTCCATGGAGTCCATGGCTCGCTCCTGCACCTCCTGGTTCTCACGGTAGGTGCCGCCAGCTTTGAGAAGCTGATCCACCAGCGTGGTCTTGCCGTGGTCTACGTGTGCGATAATAGCCAGATTGCGGAATTTGTTCGGGTCACTCATAACAAAAATATTACCATTCAGCCATATGCTGCGGCTGCGCCGCAGAGTCTAGCACACTCAGAACGCTTTGGAAAGCGTAAAGAGTGGAAAAATACGAATTACGAGTTACGAATTACGAAGTGGGAAACTGGATTTTTTGCACCAATGCAGACAAATGCCGCTTACTCGGGGGGGCGCAAACCCATCGGGAGTACGGGACTTCCGTCCCGTAATCATAACCAGGAATGCCCCTAATTCCTCGCACACCCGACGCTATCCTTTTTGTTGTTGGTTTCTTGAAAAGTGAGAAACCGCTATTGTGAAGCAGAGCTCCGGATGCAATCTGGAATGAATTCAGTGCGGAAAACGAGTGGAACCCGGGTGCCTGGTATGGAAGCAGCGAAGAGCAATGGACCGTGCGCACAGTAGCTCCGAGTCAGAAAGGAATCCTGAATTTTCTGAGCAGCACCTTGTAGCCATCCTGCGCGGTCAGGCAGGTATCCCTCAGATAACCCCTGATACCCGGCCACTGCTGCAAGCCCCGGTAATAAAACATTTTCAATTCGTCTGTGATGATAAACGGCACAATACCGTTTGCCAGGCATTCCTTGAACATCAGAAGTCGCCCTACCCTCCCATTCCCATCTTGAAAAGGATGAATGCGCTCAAATCGGTAGTGCATATTGAGAATATCGTCTAAATCTTTCGTCTTGATGTTATTATATTCTCGGAGCAATGCCCGCATCTCAGAAGCAACTTGTTCTGGCGGCGTGGTATCCATACCGCCCACCTCATTTGGCAGCTTCTTATAGTCTCCCACCGCAAACCAATCGCGCCGGCTGTCAGAGGTACCACCCTTCAACACGGAATGTAATTCCTTGATAAACATATCCGTCACCCTCTCCGTAGCCCGGTCAATCACCACATCCAGGCATCGGAAATGATTAACCGTTTCCATGATATCGTCCACATTCACAGACCCATTCCCCATACCGATAGTATTTGTCTCAAAGATATGACGCGTCTGTTCATGCGTGAGCCTGCTGCCCTCGATATGATTCGAATTATATGCCAGATCAACCTGCGTACGGTGATAGATGCCCCCTCTGAACCGCATTTCCTTCTGTTCCCGCAGGATGCACAGCAAAGGGGTGCATCCGGCATTCTGCCCGCGTTTGACAGGCAATCCGGCATTCGCGGGAATGTTCCAGGTCTTACCCGTCAGAAAAGCCCCCGGAATTTTCCCTGTTGCGCAGTAATTTCGCGCTGTGCGCTGCGGTACCCCATACCTTTCTGCAAACTCTGCTACTGATATATACCCCATGTCTGACATAATCGGCAAGTTTTTCTCAATTTCACACCTGCAATGTAGCATTTCTTGCCGATATCGGCAAGAAAAAATGTAAATTTGCTCTGCCCCAAGGAAAGAATGAGAAGTGTAAAAACAAATGCGCGTATGCCGCCAATGTCGTCCATCTGGTCAAGACGCATCGAACGGAACCTCTGCAGCTTTTCCAGAATAGTCGGCTTGCGTTTGATTCGCTGCGCCATAATCGGCATCACTCAGCCCAATCTTTTTCAAGCGGGCACGCAGCGTGTTCTGGAACTCATTCAGCGGCTCCACGTGCAGTGCGCGGAAATTATCCAGCACACCAAGCGCCCATTCCATCTTATCAGTAGATGATGAGGTGTCGCGCAAAATACTTCCCACCTTAGCTATTTGAGAGACAGAATAAAGCCGTTGTTCCGTGGGTGACATGCTGTGCTTCTATATTTAGCACATTAACGCTGAAAGTCAAGGCGAGCATTCAGCGTTAATGCCGAATATTTCTCAAGCGAACGCGGATATGGTGCTTAGTTCATCGTTTATGATGCGAGCCTCTGGATGTAATTAATATTCATGTGAATTTTATTGTTGCGGAATTAGGAAAATATCTGTCGCGGTTTTACGTAAATGAAAGTGTTAATGCAAATCATTAAAGAATTGATTTAGGTATACATTTGGTGATTATCACAAATGTAGTCTGATGATGCCGAGTGAATTATTTTTGAGAGTGTTATTCTTCATTATCAATTCCCATCATCATATTGTAGTGTTCGATATGCCCCATAAGTTGAAAAACTTTTTTGAAGACATTACGATAATTTTCTATAATATCCTCATGTTGTATAATGTGTAAATCGTCTGGAACGCAATGAGAACCATCGTTTACCCATGAAAGTAAGGAACGGCAGATTTCTTTTTCTCGAGTGTCTGATATTCTGCTGAGTATATCATCGTCATTATACTTTCCAAGAATTCTGAAGTAGGTTTCGTATATTCTTCTCATTGTATTTTGGATTGTAATTATAGACGAGGAATCTTTGCATTTAAGCTCATCCCACAGCATTTCATACGAGCTTCTAATAGGATTCATATTCTCGTAACATTGAGTTGATGATCTATTGAGATTTTTTCTTACAATCCAGTAAAATGTGTCCTTGCAACTTTTTTTTCTACAATCGATAAACGAAATTTCCTTATGAAAATAGATGTTATGGGTTAATATTATAATCTGTTTGATTTTGCCTGTGTTGCTTCTAATTTTTTTTAGTTCTTCCTTGATTAGGGAACTGACGACAAAGAGTATTGTACTGTCTAAACTGGAAATAGGGTCGTCTATAACCACAATTCTGTCATTCGCGGCATCTTCAGGGCTTATGCCACCTTTTACCAATTGCATGAAGTAAAGGAAGGTAATGAAAGTGATTTCTCCTTCGCTTAAGGTGTTTCTAGCCAATTCACCATTGGCACGTTTAATTTGATAAAAGTTATCTTTAGTGCAAACTAAGGAGAAATTTGTAAATCCATACAATTCTAGTGTTTTATTGATGTTATCTATTGTGGATTGAATGTTTGTGCTCCTTTTATTTGCATCAATAATTTCTTCGTTGATATTCTTGCATTCTTTTTCCAATTCATCTATCTGCTTGTTTTTTTGATTGGTGCTATTTAATAATCCTGTTTTCTTTCTTGTGAAATTTGTTATCAATTCTTTATTTTCATCAATAATATATCTCCATATGTCTTCAATTAATATGTTTTTTTCGATTTTAGAGTTTTCTACAAGTTCGTTGTGATTATTTATAATTACGTTGAATTGGTTTATTATGCCTTTTATTTCACTTGTTAATTCTTCAGTGTTTTCAAGGGTAACACTTCTACTAGGTTCTAGTATTTTTGATTTGATTATTTCGTTGTTTGCAATGATTGTTTTATTGAAAACTTTCAGGTATTTTTCTAGGTTTTGTATATCTAATTTCGATGTTTCTTTTTCTTTTTCATTATTGATAATTTCTTCTAATTTAGAGTATATGTCATTGCAGTATGCAATATAGCTTTTGTGTAATAATTCTAAATTTTGTACATCGGTTGCATAACTATTGCTGAAATATCTTTCGATTTTCTCTTTTAATTCTTCATCAATTGTATTTTTCTGGCAAAATGGACAAATATTAGAATTTGCCTGGATATATTTTCTGCCTTGATTGACCCAATCGCTATTATTTAATTGCTGGATTAATGGCGCAATTTCTATATCATCCGATCCTACAATTTTTTTTGTCCATAGGCTATGTTGTTCGATTTGCGTTATTTTAGGTGTGAAGTCAATGTTTATCGGTGATATGGTCTGCGGATTTTCCGAAAATAATGTTTGAGCTCGAGTTTCTAAACTATTCAATGAGGTAGAGTTTCTTGTGTTGTTTTCGAACTCGTCTATAATTTTGTTCGCGAATTTAATCCTGCTATTTAAATATCCAACAAATGCATCTCTAAAAGAAGTTTCGTATTTTTGTTTTATGGTTTTCCAGACCGTGTCTCTAAATTCGTTCTCTGTTTCTGTCAAGTTTTCTTCCAATCTTTTAATTTCCGCTACCTTTTTATCTTTTTCTTCCCTCTTTTCAGTCAAACTCCTTTTTTTTGCGTCTATGAAAAGGGCCTCATTTTTAGAATTTTCTCCTAAGGTGAATACGCCTGGAATTTTTGCTTCCCCAAAATTTCGTTCCCTGAATGTTTTGTTGTAAACTAAAGTGGAAATGGGTATATCATTTGTCCATTTTATCTCGCTTTCGTTATAAGCTGTAGGATTCTGAATGATATTTGAAATTGTAGTTTTGCCACTTCCATTTGAGCCATAAATAATATTTATTTTTTTCATTTCTGATATAATGGCATCTTTGAAGGTGGCAATGTTTTTTATGTGTACTTCATTAATCATGATATTATTGGGATTATTAAATTTTCCTCTAGTCTATTCATTCTATATTAGTGGGTGGTGCCTGTTCAAGAAAAAAGTGATTATCCGTATTTATTTTTATTAGATAATTTTTTCTCAGTATAGGCGTAATATCTGTTCTAGAACAGAATTTAGGCATAACCCTTATCTTTAGCGCCAGTACATGTGGTTGTATTATTGAGTCAAGAGGCTACTAGGGCTATGAGGTAACTTAGCTTAATCCTTGCGCAATATCTTGTGTTATGGCGTGTCTCTTTTTTGTAAAATGGGACGATAAACCAGGATGATATGTCCTCCTTTGGTGAGAAAAAGGCTGGTTTTATCCTGTATGGTGGCTTTCTTTCTTGCGATGGTATGAGGATTGGGGTAGACTAACAGGAGTAACACGTTATAACAACGTTGTAGCTGCCCATATAGAAATGATTTTGGTGAGCCCCTTCGATTGAGCATGTGTCATTGATGCATGATTTCGGATGGGAGGGTATGAATTTGTTTTTATGTGTGGCAATATAATGGCTATCACAACTTTCTAAGGTAAATTATAGGATATGGAGACGAAGATTGCGCAGCGCGTGGAAAAGTGGAAAAAGCTTTTGCTTGATTTTAGCAAAAGGAACCGCCTGTACAGTTTTCACCCAACTAAACGAACCAATCTGGAAATCTCGTTGCCGGAGTATGGGGAGTTATACAATCGAATTGTCTTGAATAATGAATCTCTTCAATTTGCCTATCCAGAAGTCATTGAAGAAGAAGGTGACATCGATATATCGCTGCTTGATGCAGATATTGCAACAACTGCAAAGTCGCTGAAGGAACAGCAAAAGTCATTGTATGTGATACGCCAGCGTGCAAAGAGTGCATTTGATGAGCAGGGCGTTAATGTGCTGTACCTGATTGTTGGCTTACTTCGATGGAACCCTTCGAGAAACGTAGAAGAAGAGATTTTATCTCCCTTGATCCTTGTTCCGGTTCAGTTATCCTGCGAGAATTTTGTTTCACCGTTTAAACTGGAGCTGCATGACAGCGAAGAAGTGGTACTTAATCCCACGCTGAAGCATAAGCTCATCTCCGATCACAACATAGTCCTCCCGGAGTTTGATGCTGATCATGATAACCTTGAGGAATATATAGAATCGGTAGATAGTATTGTTGCAAGTTTAGGCTCTGTCCAACGCTGCGTCCACATGACATTGCTCTCATTCTTGAAGATGAGCATGTATGAGGACATCAACAAGAATAGTAGCCGTTTAAGTGCCAATCCTCATATTCGCGCAATATGCGGAGCGTCCACTACAGGTTCTGTCCAGGATTCCTGGGTCCTTGACCAGTTTGATCATGACAATGACACAAGACCTCACGATGTTTTCCAAATCCGTGATGCGGATTCCAGTCAGATGGATGCCATTCTGGCAGCTAAACGAGGATTGAGTCTTGTGCTGCAAGGACCGCCCGGAACGGGGAAAAGCCAGACTATTGCAAATATCATAGCTGAATCTCTGGCTGATGGAAAAAAGGTTCTTTTTGTATCGGAAAAAAGAGCGGCGCTAGATGTAGTATACAAACGACTGAAGGAATCAGGATTAGGTGATTTCTGTTTTGCTCTCCATGATCATAAAGCAAACCGCCGGAAAATTCTTAACCAACTTCAGACGGTGATGGCGAAAGCCACGGGACGCACACAGGCACTGAATGTAAATCAACTGGATGCGTTGGAGCGCAAGCGTAAGGAGTTGAATCGTTATCATAATGATTTACATACTCCTTGTTCCGGGTACAACATGTCTGTTTTCCAGATAATTGGCAAGTTGGCTAAATCATCTGCTGTGCCAGATGTGATCTTTGATATACCAAGCGTTGACCAGCTTACAGAGGAATATGTTGATGATAAATGCGAGTTACTGAAGAGGTTGGCTGCAGTTATCGGGAAACGAAGTGAGGATTATGAGCACAATTGCTGGAGGTATGCTACAGTGGATGACTTTACTCAGACACTGAGCCACGAAATCGACGCTCATTTAAGTCCGTTACATCCAAAGTTGCGTGCATTGAGAGATGCTTTGACTGAGTTCCATTCTGAACATAAGAATGAAATAGAATATACAATCGAAAATCTGCAGCGGCATAAGGAGGTTCTGCAGGTCGCCGCGGCGTGCCCGGGTATACTTTCGCATTGGGTAGAATCATCTTCAATCTCTAATCTTATTGCCGACTCGCATAAATGGGAGAGTTTGATGGATGAGATGCGGCAGAAGCGAGAGACGCTTGCTGCCATGTACGAGCCAGTGTTCTTTGATATCTCTCCTGTAGATTATCTCAACTATTTGAATCCCGGTACGGATTATCTGACGAGCTTCTTCAAGTCGCAGGAGTTAGATTCTTTCATTGAATCCCTTGGCCGAAACGTACAAGAATTATCGACTATTAAGGAATCATTGGATTCTATTTATGAAGAAGCCGCAGCAGTCGCCGGTGAATTGGGCGTGGACAGCCCTAGGTCGAAGAAGGAATTGCATCGGTTTATAGAGCTGTGCGAAGTGTTGAAGACACTACCCGCAATTCCCGATATCTGGTTTGAATCAGGAGTATTTGCTCAGGTTCAGAGGACCACTTCTGCACATGGTCACAGACATGACAGAGTACGGACGCTGGAGAAGCAGGTTAAGCAGAATTTTGATAACGGTGTGTTCGAGCTTGACCATGGCAGCTTGATACGTCGATTCCGCACAGAATACAGCTCTTTCCTCAGAATATTCAGGCCTTCATACTATAGAGATATGAAGGAGATAAAGGAACATTGTAGAAACGCATCGAGCTTGACTCATGAGCAGGTGCACACTCTGCTTAATGCACTTAAGGAAAGAGCTGAGTTGATTGGAGAAATTGACAATACGACCGAAGAACTGAAGCTGTACTATGGAGAACACTACAGTGGCACACAATCCGATTGGGAGCTGATTAAGAATGCTGTAGCCAATTTCGGAAAACTAGTGGATTTGTTGCCAAGCATATCAGATAGTTTGAAGTCGTTGCTGCAGTCTGGCTCTTTCTATACTACGGGGCTGCCTCAGTTACTTGCGTCCTGGCAGTCTGTTGTCCCGGTTAAACTGTACACCCGTATAAATGAGCTTTGCGTAGAATCTATTGAACAGGAGAAAGCGTATAGCTGTTATTCCGAACAGTTTGAGCAGGTGATTGCTTTTGTTGATGCGTTCCTGGCTTTCTATGCAGAACTCGCAAAGTATAGAAAACTACCGGGTAAATATACTCAAATCCGACAAGATATTGAGGCTCTTCAGCGTTTGTTTGAACTCGAGAAGGAACTCGAGGATAATAAAGCCTCTCTCTTGGAAAAGTATGGTTTCTACTATCGTAGTTTAGAGACGGATTGGACCTATACGCGTACGGCACTTGAATACTCTACAAAACTGAAGGAGACTATACAGAAACATAATCTGAGCAGAACCTTTGTAGAGAATCTTAGTAATTGTGAATCCATGGGTCAGCAATGTGCTGAATTGTTGCAATGTGTAGAGGAAAACGAAAAGACGATTTCTGAAGATTTGAGGTGGTTTGCGAGCATGTTCCCCTCAGAAGTGCAGAACACATTTTACAGTATGGATCTTGCGGCATTGGCGGACAGAATAGAAATGTGTCAGCTCAACAAACATTTGCTCGAGGAATGGATTGATTTCCAATCTCAGCGCCAGCGTTGTGCTGCAGCAGGACTGGCTGCGTACGTTCATCATGTAGAAAATAACAAGGTTCCCACAGAGCTTATCGTAGAGGCATACCTTAAGCGTTTCTATGTGTTGTGGATTGATGCGATAAAGAAACAGTACCCTGTCTTGGACAGTTTCAGAGGTAATATACATGAGAATCTCATTAAGGAGTTCCGGGAACTTGACAAACTCCAGATGAAGATTGCTGTCAAACGTATCCAGAAGAAACTGTGGGACAGTCTTCCCGATTTCAGAGTGACCTATTCTCATAACGATGAAGTATCTATTCTGAAACGAGAGTTGCAGAAAAAGACTCGACTGAAAGCGTTGCGTCGCCTTTTTGGAGAAATCCCGAATCTTGCAACAGCGCTTAAGCCTTGTTTCATGATGTCGCCCTTGTCGGTAAGCGTATACCTGGGTTCTGAAGCGTATAATTTCGATTTGGTCATTTTTGACGAAGCTTCACAGGTACATACCGAGGATGCCATAGGTGCAATCATGCGAGGAAAGCAGGTTATTATTGTTGGCGATGATAAACAGCTGCCTCCTACAAGCTTCTTTAGAACCACGATGAGTGAGGATGATTTCGATGATGACGATTCTGATGAATATTACGATGATGCCTCTTTCGAATCAATCCTTGCTGAGGCTAAGGCTAGCGGGTTCAGAGAACATTGTCTGAGGTGGCATTACAGAAGCCGTCAAGAAGACTTGATTGCTTTCTCGAATATAAAGCTATACGGTGGTAACTTGGTGACATTCCCGTCTACTACAGTAAAGGCTCCGGATACTGGAGTAGAGTTTGAGTACGTTGCTGACGGCTGCTACGAACGTAAGAAGAGTAAGGGAACTAACCCCCGCGAAGCCCAGAGGGTGGCAGAGCTTGTATTTGCTCATTTCCGCAAATATGGTAAGGAACGCTCCCTTGGTGTGGTTGCTTTTAGCGAAGCTCAACAGAGTGCCATAGAAACCGCAATCATGGATTATCGCCGTAAGGATGATATATTCGAGCCCTTATTTAATGAAGATGCAGAGGAGGCATTCTTTGTAAAGAATCTAGAAAACGTGCAGGGTGATGAACGCGATACCATCATCTTTAGTGTAGGTTACGCAAAGGATGAAACTGGTAAGATGTACATGAACTTTGGGCCGCTAAACCGTGTCGGTGGCGAACGCCGTTTGAATGTGGCAGTTACTCGCGCTAAATATAATGTGAAGCTTGTCTCCTCAATTCTGCCAACTGATATAGATTTGGATAGAACAAATGCCGAAGGTGTCAGATTGTTGCGTTCCTACTTAGAGTTTGCGCAGCTGGGTATGCAGGCTTTGATTAATGAAGCGACCTACAATAGCCAGGTAATAGCATGTGAGTCCCCCTTTGAGGAGTCTGTGTATGATTATCTTACCTCGCGGGGGTACCAGGTTCAGACTCAGGTAGGTTGTTCTGATTATCGGATCGACATGGCTGTTAAGCATCCAACCCTGAACGGTAAGTTTGCTATAGGTATTGAATGTGATGGAGCTTCTTATCATAGTTCGAGAACCGCCCGAGAGCGTGATCGCTTGCGCCAGACTGTCCTGGAGGACATGGGGTGGACTTTGTACCGCATATGGTCCACAGATTGGATTAAATCACCCGAAAGCCAGGGCGCAAAGCTGGAGGAGGCCATTCGTGCCGCGTTTGAGAAAAATACCATCTTGACTCCCAGCAACACGAAGAAGCCGGAGGTTGGTATTGATGCTCCGCTTGCCCCAGAACCTGTTTCAGAGTCAGATGTAATAGAAGAGGAGCCGTCTGATTCAAACTTGTTTGACGTTACCGATGAGCATTGTTATGGCTTTGTCGATTACGAATACGCAAAGCTTGAACCGAATTGGTCGCAGCGACAAGCCATAATTCACATTATAGGTATTGAGCAGCCTATTCACATATACGAATTAGCCAAGAGGCTTCTACCGCTGTATAATCGCCAGAAGGTAACTGAGACATTCCGTGGAGAAGTAGAATGGGAGTTGAGAAAAATCCTTGATTCTGCTCAGATTAAGCGAGATGGTGATTTCTGGCAATTTGACAATTTCTCAGAATTAAAAGTCCGTGTGCCTGCAGCCGGGGCAACTGGGCGTGATATAGACTATATTCCTGCGGATGAAATAAAACTTGCCTTAATTAAAATTGCCCAAAAGTCAATAGGTATTCCCAAAGATGAACTTTTTAAAACTGTGGCAAATCAGTTCGGTTTTAAGCGGAGAGGTGATAAAATCTCATATGCTATTGAAAAGGTATACCAAAACGCACTTGATGATAAATTATTAGTTGAAATTGAGGGCAAGGTTTCTGTCTAAATGTGAATCAAATGTGCGCTGGTGCACATTATGAGTGGACATATAACAGCTGCAATTGCGGATGAACTGTAAAATTACAAAGATTTACTCACAGAAAAGCACAAGTTAGCTCACGCCGATAAACCATAAAGATACCGGCAAGAAGAAAATGCAAATTTGCCCAGGCCCTGGAAAGCAACAAGGCAAAAGAAGTTCCCTACTGCAATCTGCTCAGCCACAGGGCAGGGGATCATGCCCCAAAACAGAAACGCCCCCGGTGACCAGCCGGGAGCGTTTCAGGAGATTTGTTTATTTGCTTGCAATTTGAGGTCGTCCATTCTTATGCGTTTGTGCTATCGCACAATAATCGGGGCAAGGGATAAATCTCTTGCAAATTTGTCTCTTTTATCAAGAAGCTCAGCGTATGCATAAAATTCTATATGCTTGTTTGTTGCCCATGCGGGAATGATGCAGGATTCTGTGTGCGTAACTACCACGATGAATACTAGAACTACAAAAGAACTAATGATGGCTCTTCCGATAGGGGGAGTGGATGCTGCGCGGTTGGTGATGGAGTGTGTGGAGGGGCTGGGAGGCAGAGCGGTAGGATTGCCGCGGGTGGAGTTGATGGAGTTGGTGCGGCGGGTGATGCGGGAGGGGATTGCTGCGGTGCAGGCGGCGGAGCGCACGGAGAGTTTTGAGCAGGTGGCGTGGGCCAGTGTGGAGGCGCGGGCGGGGCGGCGGCCGACGACGATGCGGGATTTGCGGTATTATGTGCGGAAAATGCTGCGGGTGGAAGGTGTGGCCCAGCTGCCGCTGCGCGCGATGACAACAGCGCAGTGCCGGCGGATTCTGGATGAGGCATTCGGCCATAGCGCACACAGCTACCGCAAGGGCAGGGCGATATTGCACAGTATTTTTGCCTATGGTTTCCGGCAGGAGCTTTGCGATGCGAATCCGGTGGCGCGTATTGAAGCCCCGCCGGTGGTGGAAAAGCCGATTGTGCCACTGAGCAATGAGGAGGTGGGGCGCTTGCGCGAGGTGGTGCAGCAGCGACGGTTCCGCGATATGCGCTTTTCGCTGAGCCTGTTGCTTTACAGCGGGGTGCGCCCGGCTGAGGTGGAGCGTGTGACTGCCGAAGATGTGTGCTGGGAGGAACGGCAGGTTATCATCCGCCCGCAGAAGAGCAAGACGGGCGGCGGGCGCATTGTGCCGCTGCGGGCGCTGCCGGGCATGCGCGCGCAGGATTGCCGGGTGCCTCGCAACTGGCAGAACCGCTGGCTGGCCTTGCGGCGAGCAGCCGGTTTTATCCAATGGGTGCCGGATGTGTGCCGCCACACTTTTGCGAGTTACCATGCCGCTCATTTCCGCAACTTACCTGAGCTGCAGCTGGAAATGGGGCACCGGGATTTATCGCTCCTGCGCAGCCGTTACATGGCCCCTGCCGCGCGAAAAGATGCAAGGGCTTTCTGGCAGAGCTGTAAATAAAACCGCTGATAACTCAGAAAGATACCATCACGCAGAAAATACCTGGCCCATTCCCACCCTTGCGCCGGGGGCTTGTGGTGCGTGGGTGGTTCGTCATTGATTTCCGGTCTGAGTTCTGCTAAGATGCAGCTATGCCGAAGGTCGACCTCAAGGAGAAATGGAGGCGGACGCCGCACTGCCCCGGGGTGTATCTGATGAAGGGGGAGGGCGGTGGCGTGATTTATGTGGGGAAGGCGAAGGATCTGCACCGGCGGCTGGCCAATTATTTTTCGCCCTCTCGCGCTACGCTGGAGAATGGCAAGACGCGAGCGCTGATTGCGGCGATTGTGGATTTCGATTATTACGAGGTGCGCAACGAGCAGGAGTCGCTGATTCTGGAGCAGAAGCTCATCAAGGAGTATCGCCCGCATTATAATGTGCAGCTGCGCGATGATAAGCGGTATTATCTGCTGCGGGCAAGCCGCCAGGAGGAGTTTCCGCGTTTTTCGCTGGTGCGTCTGCGCAAGGATGACGGGGCGCGCTACATAGGCCCGTTTGTACATGCCACCGCGCTGAAGGAGACGGTGGAGTGGCTGAACCACCGGTTCCGCTTGCGTACCTGCACCTGCCGCCACCCGGGGGAGGAGCAGTACCGCCACTGCCACGATGATGAGATTCGCCACTGCTCGGCACCGTGCGTGGGGCGCATTTCGCCGGAGGAGTACCGGGAGCAGTTTGAGTCGGCCCTGGGTCTGCTGGAGGGGCGTGGGCGCCAGGCGCATCTGGATGCGCTCACGCAGGAGATGATGGAGGCTTCCGAACGCCTGGATTTTGAGCAGGCCGCCCGCTTGCGCGATGTGCGCGAGAATATCATCAAAACCCTGGAGCCCACGCGGCGCTTCACCCGCCGCTCGCCGGATTTACCCGGCACGGTGGACCCGGACCGCGACCTGGCGGAGCTGGCGGGGTATCTGGGTATGCCGCAGCCGCCGGCGGTGATGGAGTGTTTCGATATTTCGAACCTCTCCAGCAACCACATTGTGGCCAGTATGGTGCGCTTCACGAATGGCCGGCCGGACAATGCGGCTTACCGCCGCTACCGTATCAAGGGGGTGGATGGGCAGAATGATTTTGCCTCGATGCTGGAGGTGGTGCGCCGCCGCTATTCGCGCATTGTGAATGAGAGCAGCGCCCTGTTTGCAAAGCCGGAGGGGGTGGATATGTATGCCTGGCTCAAGGAGCTGGGGGCAGAGGGAAAGGCGCCTATCAAGGTGCCGGACCTGGTGGTGGTGGACGGCGGCAAGGGTCAGCTGGCCATTGCGGTGCAGGTGCTGGCAGAGATAGGTCTGCAGCAGATGCCGGTGGTGGGCTTGGCCAAGCGTGATGAGGAGATTTACCTGCCGGGGCAGAGCGAGCCGCTGGTGCTCAGCCACGAGTGCGGCGCGCTGCGTCTGCTTCAGCGTCTGCGCGATGAGGCGCACCGCTTTGCGAATAATTACAACGAGCTTCTGGTGCGCAAGCGTGTGCGGGAGAGTAAGCTGGATGCATACCCCTCCATGACTCCGCGGCGCAAGGAGTTGCTGCTGGCGCGGTTCCACACGGTGCCGGGCATCCGCTCCCGCAGCCCGGAGGAGCTGGCAGAGCTGCCCGGCATTTCCCTGAAGTGGGCGCAGAACTTCAGCCAATGGCTGAAAGAAAATTAAGTATTGATTAATGATTTGTGATTAATGCGTGCTGATTAGCGGCCCGTCTTTCTGTTTTCGAAGTTGGGGGTGGAGAAACTGGCATCGAAGCTGCAGGCGGAAAGCCCGAGCAGGGCGGCGGCAATGATGATGATACGAATGGTGGTCATAACGTTCATTATCTTACGCACCCCGTTCTGATAGGCAAGAGGTTAGTTTATCTGTTTGCCGCAGGGGGAAAATAGACGTCGCTTTTGCGAAGCCTTGGCGGGGGAAACGAAATCCCCGCCTTTACGGGCGGGGATGAAATCGCGGTGGCTTGCCAAGGCTTAGCAAGGGGTGGCCTCGATGACGAGTACCTGGAAGGGCTCCAGGTGCAGGGTGGTGGGTTTGCCAGCTTGTGCTGTGGCGGGCAGGGTGTCGCCCTTGGGGGAGCTGAGGGTGTAGCTCAGCGGGGCGCCCAGCGGCAGCTCAAATACGGCGGCGGGGTCGAAGCTGAAGTTCTGTGCTGTGGCGGCAGGGTTGCGCAGTACGAGGATGCCCTTCTCCGGGCTCCAGGAGGCGAAGCCGTAGGCCTCAAGTGCGGCGGGGTCACCACCTATCCAGTGGCTGTCTACCATGGTGGCGGCGTTGGCTCGGGTCCACTTGGCGGCGGCGGCCAGGGTGTCCCACTCGTGGGGTTGCATCATGGAGGGGGTGATGTAGAGTTCCTGCATCTGGGTGCCCAGGCCCAGTCCGCTCCAGATTTCGTCGGCCAGGTCATTGCCCTCGGTGGTGGTGAGCCCGCGTGCGCCCTTGTTGTAGATAACGCCGTGGGTCATGAGCGAGTTGATGGGGAAGAGCGGGGAAATCTTGACGTTGTGCGCGTAAATCATCGCATCGCGGAAGGTAATCCACTGCTGGCGGGCGGTGCCTTCGCCGCAGAAATCGTGGTCCCAGTTGCCGCGCCACACGGAGTCCGCAATGCCGAACCAGAACGGGCTGGCCCAGGTGCCGGTGGTGAGGTTGATGAAGATATCCGGACGCTCGGCGCGCAGCTCCTCTATGAGGGAGATAGCAGCCTCGAAATCGGAGCCGAAGCGGGAGCCGGGGGCGGACTCGGCCATGCCGGAGCAGCCGTCCAGCTTGAAGTGGTTGGCGCCGTTTTCTCGAATCATGTGCAGGCACATATCGCGGAAAAGCTCATAGTATTTCGGGCCGGAGAGGGCGAAGCCTCGCTCGTTGGTCTCGTAGGTATCACCCGCGGCGGCCAGGCGGTTCAGCTTGGGCTGGCCATAGCCACCCCAGGGGGAGAACCACACGCCCGGCTGTGCTCCGTAGCTTTCGGCCAGCTTGCGGGCCTCGCGGAACTCGTTGGGCATGCCGGCGTGGAACTGCCAGAGGGTTTCGGTGTCGTCCCAGCCGTCGTCGAAAAGGAAGGAATCCATCACTGCGCCGCGCTTCACCACCAGCTCCTCGCCGAAAAGGCGCACGGTGTCCAGCACGTCCTGTTCGTTGTAGCGGGTGAAGTAGCCGATATCGTACCAGGTGTTGTAGTTGAGCAGGGGGAAATAGGCGCGGGCGCGTTCCTCGTTCAGGTAGGCCAGCTGGAAGGTGCGGCGCAGCTGCCCGGGCTGGCAGAAGCCCATGACGGCGGAGATGCTGCTCATGGTGCGGGCGGGCAGGTGGGTGGTGCGCTCCAGAGAGCACATGAAGCCGGTTGCTGTGGTCTCGCTGGTGCACAGCGGACTTTCCACGCCGGCGAACAGGCGGTTGCCTGCGGCCACAATGGGGGCACCCTTCACGCTGCCCTCCACGCGGGCCTCGGGGGTGGTCACATTCAGGAGGGTCAGCTTGCGGGCGGGCATGGCAAACTGCATGGGGGTGATATTCAGACCGGTGCGGAAGTAGGGCTGGCCCTCGCGCAGCTCCACCCACCACTCAAGCTTGTAGCCATCCGTGGTCACGGCAAAGGGCAGGGAGGCGCGCTGTCCGGCGCGGCGCTCCACCAGACGGCGGGCGGAGGCATCGGCAGCAATATCGGTGCAGCTCAGCTCGCCGCACATCAGATCCTGCGCACTGAGCGGCAGGCACACATCGGTGTATTCCTTCTTGGAGCAGGCCTCGTCGGTCTTGGCCTCCTGCAGTTGGATGGTGAATACCTCCTTGCCCAGGTCATAGCTGCGGCCGTTGATTTTGTCCTGCACGAGCACGCTGGCCAGGCGGCGGCCGGCGGTTTCGATATTGATGCTGATGAATTCGTTCTGAATAATCATAAAATTGCCGAATAGGTTCGCGGGGAGAGGGTAGCACACTTTGCCTGTGTGGGCAAGGCAAATAGGGGAATTGACGATTGACAAATGACAATTGACTATTGAATAAAAAGAAAACCACCGGCCTGCGTGGTGCAAGCCGGTGGTTGGAAATGTGGTATAAAGCGCGGGGCTTTACTTCTCGCTCAGGGAGCCGATGCCGGGAAGCACCTTGCCTTCCAGCAGCTCGAGGGAGGCGCCGCCACCCGTGGAGCAGAAGGAAAGCTTGTCGGCTACCTTGAACTTCTTGGCTGCGGTCACGGAGTCACCACCACCCACGATGGAGGTGCAGTCGCTCTCGGCGAGGCATTCGGCGATAGCCTTGGTGCCCTTGGCGAAGGAGTCGAGCTCGAACACGCCCAGCGGGCCGTTCCAGAGCACGGTCTTGGCGCCCTTGAGGATGCCGCAGAACTCTTCGATGGCCTTGTCGCCGATGTCGATGCCCATGCCCTCGGCGGGCACGGAACCACCCTCAGCCCAGGGAGCGGTGCAGAAGGTCTCTGCGCCTTCCTCGAACTTGAAGGTGTAGCGGGTGTCGGCGGGCAGCACGAAGGTCACGCCCTTGGCCTTGGCGTCGGCCAGAATCTGGTTGGCAAGGTCGAGCTTGTCGGCCTCAATCTTGGAGTTGCCTACATCGTGGCCCTGGGCAGCCAGAAAGGTGTTGGCCATAGCGCCGCCGATGATGAAGGTCTGGCTCTTCTCCATGAGCTTGGAGAGCACCTGAATCTTGTCGGAAACCTTGGCGCCGCCCATGATTACCACGAAGGGCTGCTCGGGGGAGCTCAGCTTGCCCTCAAGGTACTCCAGCTCGCGCTCGATGAGGAAGCCCATGGCGGACTTCTCGGCGAAGTGGGTCACACCCTCGGTGGAGGCGTGGGCGCGGTGGGCAGAACCGAAAGCGTCGTTCACGTACAGGGTGGCGTCACCCAGCAGAGCCTTGGCGAACTCGGGGTCGTTCTTCTTCTCCTTCTTGTCGAAGCGCACGTTGTCGAGCAGCATCACATCGCCATCCTTGAGGGCGGCGCGGGCAGCCGTGGCGGCCTCACCGATGGTCTCGGGAACGAAGGCAACGGGCTTGCCCAGGTGCTGGGAAAGGCATTCGGCAGCAGCAGCCAGAGAGAACTCAGCCTGGTAGCCGGTACCTTCGGGGCGGCCCAGGTGGGAGCAGAGAACAAGGCGGGCGCCGTTCTCGAGCAGGTACTTGATGGTGGGCAGAGCAGCCACGATACGGGCATCGTTCGTAATCTTGCCATCCTTCATGGGCACGTTGAAGTCAACGCGCATGAGCACTTCCTTGCCGGCGACGTCGAGGTCGCGTACAGTGAGTTTAGCCATAGTTACTATTATAATGGGGTTGAAGTTTTCAGGACTCTTGCGGTCCTGCGCGGCGTATTTTAGCGGAAAATCTTCGTTTTTCAAGGCTAAATCAATGCAATGCAAGGAAAAATAGGCTGAATTAGCTTGCCAAAGCTGATTCATGTGGTAAAGTCTTAGAACAATATGGGTGGCAAATACCGTAAGAAGAAAGTAGAAGAGATGACGTTGCGCCGGCATACGCGCCCGCAGCAACGCGCGGCTCGTCGTGTTGCCGTATCGGTTGCATGGGTGGCACTGGCGGTGGTAGTGGCAGCGTTGCCGCTTGCATCGTGGGTGCGTCTGTTACAGGGCGGGGAGCAGGTGAACTGGGTGCCGGCATTGCTGGGTACAAGCTTCATGCTGCTTGTCAGTCTGCTGTGCATGCGGGCGGCATACCGTCGTTTGCACAGCCACCGGTAATGGGAACCGCGCTAATTGGTATTGAATCGCATGCTGGGTGTTAGCATCTGCCCTGCATGCGCACATTGGCAGAGCAGGCGGGTAAAATCGCCAAACGATTATTTGAGACAGGTTGGAATTACGCAGGCAGCATGGCGGCTGTGTGTCTCTTTGCTTCCGTGCTGGGATTAGGGATATACCACGCAGTCATAGCCGATTCGCAGCTGCAATACAGGTGCTACGCGGGTTTATATAATCCGGCGGGGGCTGAGGTGCCGGTTGGTCTGGTGCATCTGGGGGGGAGTACACAGCCCGGTGTGCCCCATGTACGCATGGAATATGGCTCAGGAAACCGCATGTTGCGCATGCATTCGGTAGATGAAGATGGGCGCATCTGTAACCTGCCGGGAAGTAAGGTTGCGGAGCAGCGCCTGCATTATAATGAAAAAGGACAGCTGGTGCAGAAGGAGAACCGCGCCGCTGATGGAACCCGCGCTGAGGATGCGCAGGGAGTTGCTATCCGGGATTTTGAACGGGACGAAGCCGGGCGAGTGGTGCGAACCACTTTTCGTAATGCTGCAGGTGAGCGCACGGTGGCGCGTTTTCCGGGATATGCAGAATGCCGCGTGCAGTTCGATGCCCAGGGGCGCCCGCTGCGTATTGAGCATCTGGATGCCGGGGGCAGACTCTTGCGGAATGCGGAAGGGGAAGAAGTGGTGGTATATCAGTATGGTGAAGATGGTACCATTACCCGCTCAAACCGGGTGCATGGGGAACTGGCAGATAACCACGCAGGGGTAGCGCAGGAAAAATGTCATACAGGCGCAACCGGCTGCGTCCGCTCCTGGAGTAATGCTGCGGGAGCCTTGGTCATTCACCCGGATGTCGGGGCCGCCTCACTGGCCCACGAAGCATCGGATAACGGTCATATTGAGCGCCAGTTATTCATGTCGGCAGATGGGTCTCCACGCCAGTATTGTCGGACCAGTTCAGAGCATTTGGTGCGGCGTAACGCAGCGGGACAGCCGGATTGGGAATGCTACAGTGGTTCCGATGGTCTGCCCGTCAATCATCCCGGGCTTGGATATGCTGAACGTATCTGCCAATATGCACCGGACGGTAAATTGGAACGTGAATATTTCTGGGATGCTCATGGGCGTCCGGCTTCCACATGCGAACGACGGTATGTCGATTCCCCTGTCGGGAGGTATACGCTATCCCTTCATGCAGATGGCGCCACCAGCCTGTTGCCGGAGTGAAAAGGGTATCCCTCAGCCCCGCGTCAAGAAGACGGCAAGATGCACGCTGACGTCCAAAGACGGTATTGCGTTTACAAGCGATTTCAAAATTTTCGGGACACGATTTTTGATTGAAAAGACAGTCTGTTTGCTGTAGTATTGCAGCATGAAATGTTCCCTCATTATGCTGGGTACAGGCAATGCGGCTGTTACTCGTTGCTATAATACGTGCTTTGTTTTACGAAATGGTTCGCAGTGCCTGCTTACGGATGGTGGTGGTGGAAATGGGGTGCTTGCCCGGCTGGAGCAGAGCCAGATTTCCCTTTCAGAGATTCATGATATTTTCCTGACTCACGCACATACTGACCACATTTTCGGGGTTGTCTGGGTGGTGCGTATGATTGCCCAGGCGATGAACAGCAGAACGTATGAGGGGTGCCTTCGTGTCTACGGACATGATGAGGGATTGATGGCTCTGGAGCAGATTTGCCGCGCTACACTGCCCGGAAAGGTGACTTCTCATTTCGGACAGGATATTCTGTTTGTCGCTCTGCAGGACGGTCAGTCATTCTCAGTCGCAGGGCTGCCTGGTGTGGCATTTGATATCGGTTCAACCAAGACCAGGCAGTTCGGGTATCGCCTTATCCTGCCGGATGGGCAGCGCCTCGTCTGCCTCGGGGATGAACCCTACAATGAAAAGAATGAAGCTCTGGCCCGGTCTGCCGACTGGCTCCTTTGCGAGGCTTTCTGTCTGCATGCCGACGCGGAGCAATTCAAGCCCTACGAGAAGCACCACAGCACCGCGCTTGATGCCGGGCGCCTTGCTGAGTCTCTTTCTGTCAAACACCTCCTTTTGTACCACACAGAGGATAAGACTCTGGCTAATCGCCGTACTGCGTATACTGCAGAGGCCGCTGTTCACTTCTCCGGCACGATTCATGTGCCGAATGATGGCGAAATCCTCCTTCTTGAGTGATTTTATTTTTTTTGCCTTATTTTTCAAAAATCCTGCAAGTGTCGCACTTGCAGGATTTTGTGTATAAAAATAACCTGAAAATGCCCATTCTGGCGGCGATATAGCACTGCTCCCGTGGAATGATAGGGGGAATTTTGCTCTCAGCAGGTCTTTTATTGGCCTTCTTGTCAGAAAATGGGTGTTATAACACCGACGGCTGGAAATGATGTGTTTTTGGTGACTGAAAAACATTCGAAAATAGCAAAAAAAACTTGGCGAATTAGCAAAACCTTATGAGACAGAAAGATAAGAGGGATTTTAGACGAGCGGTGTAAGTACATTGTGTTTTGGTTCGAATTGGGCTGATTTTTCATCTGTATGGCCTTGTTGCGGGGGTGGAGATGATGCAACTATGCATGCCCGCTTCTTCTGCTTTTCTCCGGGTGTTTTGCTTCCTCTTTGTAAAAGATAGTAGAGGTGCTTAAAATCGTCATGATTGCTAAGATAAGAAAAATGATAACCAAAAAAGCAGTAAAGAGTAACAAAAATTAAAACACCAGGTGTAATGCTACCAAAAAAGATGAAAAACTTACCAGAAATGTCCTGTTCGCAGGCTGTAAGAACAAGGTGTTATAACACCTTGTTTTGCCTGTGTGTCAGTACAGTGTATTTAGTGTTGCAGGGGGATGGTCAGTATGGTAAGGTTTCGGTAACGAGATAAGTAACTGATATGGCACCTGTAAAGAGAGATGCAAGTAAGCGCCCGGTGACGTTCTGGCTGAATGCAGAGTTGCATGCCAAGTTTACCCACCTGGTGAAAGAACGCGGCGACAGCATGTCTGAGCTGCTCACGCGTTTCATAGAAGAAGTAACTAAGACGGTGCAGCTCACGCCCAAGGAAGCGGCAGAGCTTGATGAATGGTTCCGTAGTCGAGGTCTTCGTTAAAGGAGCTTCCTTTATTTTACAACGACAGATTTGAACATAACGATGTCTGAACTACAGAATCAGAGTGCACGCAAACCCTCCTGGCTGAAAGTCAAGTTGCCAAAGGGCAGGGTATTCAAGGAAGTGCAGCACCTTATCAAAGATAATGGCCTGGTGACCGTGTGCGAGGAAGCCATGTGCCCGAATCGCGGCGAATGCTGGAGTCACGGCACGGCCACATTCATGGCCTGTGGTGATGTGTGCACCCGAGCCTGCGGGTTCTGCGCCACCCGTACAGCCAAGCCCAAACCGCTCGACCCTGAGGAACCGCGGAAGATAGCCGAGAGCGTAGCACACATGAAGCTGAACCATGCCGTAGTGACCATGGTGACACGAGATGACCTGAAAGATGGTGCTGCTGCCCACATGGCGGAAATTATCTGCCGTATCCGCGAACTCAGCCCGCAGACTGTTCTCGAAGTGCTTACCTCCGACTTCAATGGAAATGAGGATGCATTGGCGATGGTCATGGATGCTGCTCCTCACATCTTCAACCACAACCTCGAAACCGTGGAGCGCCTTTCCCCGATGGTGCGTTTCCGCGCCAAGTACCGTGTCTCCCTGCGCATGCTTCAACGTGCCCTCGAAATGGCACCCGGTCGAGTGGTGACCAAGAGCGGCATCATGCTGGGGCTGGGCGAAACACGTGAGGAAATTGAGCGTACCATGGATGACCTCCGTGAACATGGCGTTACCGTGCTCACCATGGGGCAATACCTGCGACCCTCTCCCCGTCACCTGCCGGTCATTGATTACATCCATCCGGAGGTGTTTGATGAATTGCGCGAGGTTGCGCTCTCCAAGGGCTTCCGCCATGTAGCCAGTGGTCCGCTCATCCGCTCCTCCCATCATGATGCTGCATTCCGCCCGGAGCTTGACATCATGGAAGCGATGAACGCCTATTTGTCCAGCAAGGAATAATGCGGGTACTGGTCTGATTGGATAATGTATTTTTCATTATTTAGCCTTTTCCTGAAGAAAGTCTTTTGCTAGAATTACTTTGTTATGATGCTTCAATTCTACAAGATGACTGGCGCTGAAAACGATTTTGTGCTGGTAGATAACCGTGACCTGTCGCTCAGTGATGTGCTGACCCGGGAGAATATCGCGGATCTCTGCAATCGTCGTTTTGGTGTGGGTGCCGATGGACTCATCGCTGTAGAGCCTTCGCAGAGCGGGGCAGACGTGTGCATGCGTCAGTACAATGCTGATGGTGCTCCAGCTGAGTTAAACAGCAGCGCGGCCTTCTGCTTCACTGCCTTTGTCGATTTTCTGATGGAGGGAGATTTGCAGGAAATCAGCATCGAAACCACTGCCGGTATGCTGAAAGGAATGGTGAATGCGGATGACTCCGTAACGATTCACCCGGCTTCTCCGCAGATGCTTGCAGGCGAGTCCTCAACCGGGGCTGCCCTCATCGTCTTCCGCGGTGAGGTCATCATCTGCGAGGCCTGATTTTTCTGAACCGGAATGATTCCTGCGCCAATCCATCCTCTGGATACCAAGGGCCGCCCCATTATCCTGGTGGGGCTCATGGGCTGCGGCAAGACCACCGTGGGCAAGGCGCTCAGCAAGCGCACCGGTATGCCGCTGCTGGATACCGATGCCATTATCGAGGAACAGATAGGCAAGCCTATTTCCCAGATTTTTGCGCAGGACGGAGAGTCCCATTTCCGAGCGCTGGAAACAGCACTTCTCCGATACTTGCTGTATAACCCCACGCGCAATCCTTCCATCATATCCACGGGCGGCGGTATTGTGGTTCGCCCGGAAAACCGGGAGCTGCTGCGGAAGCTGGGTTTTACCGTGTGGCTGGATGTATCCGTGAATGCATTACTCGTTCGTACGGCGAAGAGTACAACTCGTCCGCTGCTCATGAATACTGACCGCCGAGCTGTATTCACCCGCCTGGATAATGAACGCCGTACCTTCTACAAGGAAGCTGCTCATTTTCGACTGGATGCTTCGCGCATGGATGTGAACAGTGTGGCGGTGCGTGTGTGCGAAGAATCAGAGAAATTCTTTGCTGCATTCTGAGTATCCCGGAAATCTCTCACGGCTTTTTTGAGGAAAGAGAAAATCCCCAGACCATGCCGTCTGTGGAATTTTTCTCTCGCCTGCAATAGTTGCTTGACGCGAATGTCTGTTTTGTGATAGGATTACACCACAGAATCACGTATTTTTCATAGAAGATTTTTAGATATGAAACCCGCTACATTCAACTGCACCGTACTGCGCGACGGCCACCAGTCTCTGGCCGCTACCCGCATGTCCACCGAGCAGATGCTCGAAATCGCTCCTATCCTTGACACCATGGGCTTCTCCGCTCTGGAAACCTGGGGTGGTGCTTCCATTGACTCCGGTCTCCGCTTCCTCGGCGAACACCCGTTTGATCGTCTGGATACCCTCAAGAAGCTGGCTCCCAAGACCCCGCACATGATGCTGCTGCGTGGCCAGAACCTGGTGGGTTACACTCACTACGCTGATGACGTGGTGGAAGCTTTCGTGAAGCTGAGCGCCAAGCACGGCATGAATATCTTCCGTATCTTTGACTGCCTGAACGACCCGCAGAACATGCGCACCTCCATCAAGGCTGCCAAGGAAGCCGGTGCCCAGGCTCACGGTACCATCTGCTACACCACCTCCCCGGTGCACAACCTGGAGTACTTCGCCAATCTGGCCAAGGAAATCGCCGATATGGGTGCCGATGCCATCGTCATCAAGGATATGGCTGGTCTGATTCCCCCGGCTGAGACAGCTGCTCTGACCGAGGCTATCAAGAAGGCCTGTAACCTTCCCGTGTGGATTCACACCCACGAGACCGCTGGTCTGGGTGCCGCCACCTATGTGGCCGGTATCAACGCCGGTGCTGACGCTGTGGACGTATCCATTGCTCCCTTCGCTAACGGTACCGGCCAGCCGGACTGCATGCGTATGCTCGCCCTCATGAATGGCTACGAGCGCGCTCCCAAGCTGGAGGACGAGGCCGACTTCAAGAAGAAGCTCTCCGAAATCTCCGCCATGCTGCAGCCGGTGTACGACAGCCTTTCCCGCTTCACCAGCCACGCCAACGAAATCGTGAACAGCGATACCCTGCGCTACCAGGTGCCCGGCGGTATGCTTTCCAACTTCCGCAGCCAGCTCAAGGAAATGAACATGACCGACAAGTTCGAGGAAGTGTTCGCTGAAATCCCCGTGGTCCGCGAGGCTCTGGGTTGGATTCCGTTGGTAACTCCCACCTCTCAGATTGTGGGTGTGCAGGCCATGATGAACGTGAAGTTCGGCCGCTGGAAGAACATTACCCCGCAGTGTGCCGACGTGGCTCTGGGCTACTATGGCCGCACTCCCGCCCCCGTGGACCCCGAGCTGCAGGCCATGTGCGCCAAGAAGATGGGCAAGGAGCCCATCACCTGCCGCCCGGCCGACCTCATCAAGCCCGGCATGCAGGACCTGCGCGACAAGCTCGCCGCCAAGGGTATGCCCGTGACCGACGAGAACTGCGTGATTTACTGCATGTTCCCGCAGCAGCTTGAGGACTACTATGCCGGCAAGAAGCCCGAGCCGCCCACCACTCCCAAGCAGGAGAACTACGGCGCTCCCGCTGCCCTCTCCACCGTGGGCGTGGCTGCAGCCATCTCCGGTCGCAACATGAAGCTCAACATCATGGGCCGCGAGTACGACGTGACCATCGAGGAGAAGTAAAGCTTCCGCTCCGGTTCATGCCTTGAACTTTCAACGCTGCGATTCCCTTGCGGAATCGCAGCGTTTCCCTTAACTCCTGATACCCCGGAACAATTAGATGAAACGATTTGCTACACTGGTACTTGCCGCACTTGCATGGAGCAGCCCTGCTGCTCTGGCCATTCATACTCCCGCAGAAAATCCGTTTTCCAGCCGTATCGAAGAAAACGCCTCGCTCATCGATGCCTGCGTTGCTGCGTTTAACGAACTAATCAGCACCTACGAAAGTATTGTCGACACCGCATCTGCGCAGACGGCCGTGGAAAAACTGCCGGCACTGCATACAGGCTTGCAGAACGCTGTGGACAAGGTAAACTCCATCGGTGAGGCGGATGAGGCTACCCAGAACCTGATGATGACCCGCCTCATGCCCATGATGTTTGTATTCGGGGCCCGCACCACTGCTGCTTTTGAACGCATTAAGGAAAATGACTATTACGGCTGCGCTGAGCTCCGCTCTTTCATGGAGCAGGTCCTCCCACAGGCGTGAGTCTTACTTCCAGAATGCCTTTGCGCTCTGAGTTCTGGGCAGGTTCAGGTACCGGCTGCGGAGCAGGGCAGGGGTGCTGTGGCCCATTTCCAGCTGCAGCAGGGGCAAATCCTTAAAATGCGCCGCATGGAAACTGGCGAAAGTATGGCGGCAGATATCCGGCACCCAGCGGGTGAATCCGGCGGCGCGCCGTAGCGCAAGCCAGCGGTTCTGCCAATTTCGGGGAATCCGCATTCGAACGCCTTTCAAGCGGGCAGCCTTGCGGATAGGAACCACTCGTCCGCCGCCCGTCTTGCTGGTGCGCGGGTGAATCAGCACGCGTTTTTCGTGCAGCTGTATATCTTCGGGGCGCAGACGTGCCACCTCATTCGGGCGCAATCCGCAGTACAGCATGAGGTGCAGCGAGGTGCGCATAGCCCGGTGCTCCGGCTGCTCGGCTGTCTGCTCTAGTTTTTCGACTTCCTGCAGGGTCAGCGGCACAATCTCCTGTTCCTGCACCCTCGGTATCTCAATATTGTCTACGGGGTTAGAGTCGCACCATCCCATGCGTCGGCCATAAGTGAAGATGCTGTGTAAAATTGCACGCCCTTTGCGGTAGCTGTGCGCACTGCTACCGAATGCTTCGCCGAGAATGCGCCGGCAATCCCCTGCGCTCATGCTGCGCAGGGGCAGGGTGCCCGTATCCTTAATTCGCAGCATGCGCCTTGTGAAGTGCCGTAAATCCCGGCGTGAGGCGGGGCGCAGGTGAGCCCTTTCCGCCACGCTCTTCTCGACCGCTTCCTCAAAGAGAACGGTGTTTTCTGCAGCCCTGACGGCGCGCACTCCTTCGGCTATTACGCGCCGCAGAATCTGCAGCATCTCGAGCCGCTCCATATCGGCGGTTATGCTGCCTAGCTGTTCAGTTGCTTCCAGTATGAGTCTTGCTATATCGT
>DEPT01000060.1 GCA_002358905.1 Akkermansiaceae bacterium UBA3385 | reverse complement strand
ATTTGTTTTTACACTTCTCAATCTAACAAAATTTCCGATATAGCAGCAAATTTAGGCTTGCCAAGCCTGATTAAAATCTATAGTATGAGCGTATGGTTTGCACGAAATCGCCACATGTCTTATTCCGAAGACTTCTGGAAATACTGGATGATCTTCGACGTGATAGCATCAAAGCCATCAATGCGCCGACTCAGAAAAAAATGTACGGATTAACTGTACGCCAGGGTTCTGCCATATCACAACTGAAACTACTGCTGGAAGACGCCCCGGAAGGAGTTTCGCTCAAAGTGCTTGCCAAGCACATGCAGATGACCATTCCGGCTACGTCTCTCCTGGTTGAATCCATTGTCAGCAAAGGATTTATGGTTCGCAACCCTAATCCGAATGACCGCAGAGCAGTCTGCATCAAGCTTACAGAAAGAGGCTTGGCATTGTTCGATGATGTGTATGCCCGATTCCACGATGAACTGGACCGCCGGGCGCAGCACCTCACAGAGGAGGAGATAAATACATTCTCCAACATTGTTGAAAAAATGACCAAGTAATCCTTTGGGCGGCCGCAAGGTCGCCCTTTTTTTGTTACTCCGCCCCTGTACGAACCGGCTCATCACAAAGACTCCGAAAAAAATTACATGTTATAGCATATTTGCAGAGCTATTTCGCACAGTAATACTTGACTTATCTCCAGCTTCCATGTAGGATGATATTCGAAACGAGGGATTCACATCCCGCAACCTTTTAGAAAACATATGCCGAACCAACCCAATCTGCTGGCCCAGGTCCGCCAGCACCTCATCAGCCACGGTGAAGCCTACCAGTGGGTTACCATGGGGGCTGACAGTGAGAAAATCGGCCTTGCCTATCTTCCCGTCACGAACACGGAAATTCCCTGCTCTTTTATGTTCACCGAACTGAAGGATCCGTGCAGTCTGGTGTTCGATGTCAATTTCGCCTATCGTATTTCCCCCGCCGACCGTGCCGAGGTGAGCATGCTGCTGCTTACGCTGAATGCGAATCTGCCGGAGGGCCAGCTGCTCATTGATATGGAAAGCGGTCTTGTCTACTACCGTCTCAAGTATGTCGTAACGGATTCCAACGTAACCGCAGAAGAAGTTCGCGCCCAGATCAAGCACATGGAAGACGTCGGCATTGGCATGGCACACACCTATCCTCGCATCATCATGCAGGAGTTCCCCCTGTATTAACCCTCTACCAACAACAGACACTATGTCCATTACAAAACCCTTAGAAGGCAAGGTCGGCATTGTGACCGGCGTCGCAAACCACCGCAGCATCGCATTCGGCATCGCCAAGGCCTGGCATGAAGCTGGCGCAAAGCTTATCTTCAACTACCAGGGCGAGCGTCTCAAGGATGGCGTCATCAAACTGGTGAAGGAACACTTCGGCGAAGATACTCCCGTGTGCTCTCTTGATGTGTCCGATGACCAATCCATTGCAGACTTCTTCACCTTTGTGGGTGAGCACACCGACCATGTAGACATGCTGCTGCATGCCATTGCCTTTGCCCCCAAGGCTCCCGGCACCCTGGATGGTCACTTCTCAGACATCCCCCGCGATGCTTGGAACCTTTCCCTGCAGGTATCAGCCTATTCCCTCATTGCGCTCTCCCGAGCCGTGGCTCCTTACATGGTGAACGGCGGTTCCATCACCGCACTCAGCTACTACGCCAGCCAGAAAGTCGTGCCGAACTACAACCTCATGGCTGTATCCAAGGCCGCCCTCGAAACCTGCTGCAAGTACCTGGCCTATGACCTGGGGCGCCGCGAAGCGCCCATCCGCGTGAACTGTATCTCCGCCGGCCCGGTGCAGACACTGGCCGCCCGCGGCGTGTCCGGCTTCACCGGCATGTTCAAAGTGTACGAAGAGAAAGCCCCTCTGCAGCGCTCCTGCACACTGGAGGAACTCGGCGCCACTGCCACCTACCTTGCCAGCGATGGAGCTGCCTCCATGACCGGCCAGGTCCTCTATGTGGACGGCGGTTATGAAATCGTTGGCATGTAAACACAGTTGAACCCTCTGACAACAAACCCCGGTTGGATATTCCAGCCGGGGTTTTTGCATGCAGCAACAGAAATAAGAAAGCCCGAGGCGTTAACCTCGGGCTTTCCCTTGAGCATCCCCACGCGGATTCGAACCGCGGTTCTATGACTGAGAATCATATGTCCTAACCCCTAGACGATGGGGACATGTAGTACGCGAATCGGGACTCGAACCCGAGACCAATAGATTAAAAGTCTACTGCTCTACCAACTGAGCTATTCGCGCACTGGCACCGTATAAATCGGCGAGCGGATATTACAGGCTGCGCGTCACAAAGTCAAGCATAAATCTCAAGAAAGGTGGAAAAACATGGACAAATCATGACTGGCGTGCTATACAGAGCTTATGCACCGGGGCTACATTCTAATCTCTGTTCTGCTGCTCCTGACAGGTGCAGCACGGGGGGAGACTCGCTTGAGCAGCAAGCTGAGCAAGTGGGATGTGGAAAGCATGTACGTGCAAGCCAAAGCCATGCTGGAGGACAGGTCCATCCAGAACGTGGGAGCGGTGCCCATGCTGCTGGAAACGTGCGCCCGGGAAAAGCACCTGGAAGCAGCCCTGCTGCTCATGGATGTCTATGAGGGAAAGTTCCGCGGGCTGGAAGCAAATCCAGGAAAAGCACTTTCACAGGCACGAGCCATGGCAGAAGAACCCCGGATGGACCAGATTTCGGAAAGCAGCGGAGACGTCCGCACAGAGGCCATGTACCGCCTGGCTCTGTACATGGAAAAAGGATATGGCAGCGCGGCCGACAAGCAGGAGGCCTACAACTGGATGCAGAAGGCAGCCAGACGCGGCATGCCGCAGGCAAAAGTAGAATTAGCGCGGTACCTGATGTCGGGCATAGGGACAAAGCCCAACCCTGAACAGGCATGGAAACTTCTGCGAGAACAGGCGCAGAAGAATCCGAAGACACCGCATCTGTTTTTCTACATGGGGCACATGTGCGCACAAGGGCTGGGGCTGCCGCGCAATGCCCGCAAGGCTTTTGAGCTGTTCCGGCTGGGGGCCCGGCTCGATGATGCAAGATGCCTGAACAACCTTGGTGCCATGTTTGAAAAAGGCTACCCCACCCCTCGGGACCCGGAAAAGGCGCTTCGTCTGTACAGAAAGGCAGCCTACCTGGGCAACAAGGAAGCTTCTGCCAATATGCAGAGATTAGCATTCAAGGAGGGCGTGCGTGCCCAGCACATCAGCACAACACCGACTCAAACCAGAATAGACAACGCCACTCAGCACATCATCCAGGCCTTGCCTGTATCTGAATACGCGCAGGACCGTCTGCGCGGCTGGCTGCTGCTCAATCCGGATAACGATTCTCTCTGATTTTCACCATGCACCCCATTCTGCAGGCCCTGGGATACGCAGCCAGATCGCTGGGTTTTTCGGCGGTCGGCGTTGCAGATGCCCATGCTCCCCAGGGGGACAGACTGGCCTCATTCATTGCCGAAGGAAAACACGCAGACATGGAGTGGATGGCACGCCACCTTCCCGCACGGGAAAATCCGGAACTGGTGCTGCCAGGGGTGAAGCGGGTCATCATGCTCACCTATGAATATCCTCGGCACGACAACCGCGCTGCCGGGGGGAGCATAGCCCGCTATGCGCAGGGTGAAGATTATCACAAACTACTGGCCGAAAAACTGGCTGACCTGGATGAAACACTTCAATTCTACGGCGGGGTGCAGCGTTGCTTCACAGACAGCGGCCCCGTAAGTGAGCGATTTTTTGCGGCATTATCCGGGCTGGGGTGGATTGGGCGCAACGGGCTGCTGATTCGAGAAAAAGGCGGGTCGTACTGTTTTCTTGCCAGCATTCTGACCACGCTGAATATTCCCACCACCGCCCCTGTTCCGAACCGTTGCGGCAACTGCCACCGGTGCGAACAAGCCTGCCCCACGGCGGCGATACACAACGGCTGCTGTGATGCCAGGCGCTGTCTCTCTTTCTGGACCATAGAGGCTAAATCCCCGGCGCCGTCAGATATTGTAGAAGCGCAAGGCGGGCATCTATACGGCTGCGACGCCTGCCAGGAGGCATGTCCCTGGAACAAACGGGACACCCAGCGGCGCATCGACCCCCACCTGCTCATGCCAGCCCCCCTGGTCAAAGTGAGCATTCAGCAACTCAACAGCATGGAGGACGAGGACTTCCGCAATTTCTTCGCCAAAAGCCCTATACGACGTATTGGCGCTGAGCACATGCGCAGAAATATTGAAAACATCAATTTTTGAACAATACCCCCGGCCCCGGCATCATAAACGCAGAAAGATATGATAGATTTACCCATTATTCTCGCACAAGCGAGCTACTACTATGGCCACGGCAATGATTTTTACTACGGCTCCGCCGGTGCGGTGGGTGGTATGTACAGTGGAGTCACGCTCATAGGCCTGGCACTCGTGCTGATAACAGCATTTATTGGCGGCATGGTGCAAATGGGGCTGAAGAATGCCTTTAACCGCTACTCCCAGGAGCCTGCGCCTCTCACAGGCGCGGAAACAGCAAGACGCATGCTCATGCAATGCGGGCTGGACAATGTGCAGGTTATTTCCACCCCCGGCAGACTTACAGACCATTACAATCCCCTGGACCGCACCGTAAACCTGAGCGAAAGCGTATACAATGAAGCCAGCGTGGCAGCCATGGCCGTGGCCGCGCATGAATGCGGACACGCGGTGCAACATGCGCACGCCTATCCCTGGCTGGGGCTGAGATCATCGCTGGTTCCCATGGTGAACATCGGTTCCCGATTGGGGCAGATTGTGCTGATGGCAGGTCTCGGGCTGCTGGCTATGGGCAGCGGCACCACGGTGGCATGGATTGGCCTTGCGCTGTATGCAACCACCACCGTTTTTGCGCTGGTCACGCTGCCGGTGGAGTTCGATGCTTCCCGCCGTGCTCTGGCATGGCTGCGGGATAGCCAGCTGGCAGACCGGGCTATGCACGGACAGGCAGGCACAGCCCTCCGCTGGGCTGCCATGACGTACGTGGCTGCCGCGCTTTCATCTCTGGCCATGCTGCTGTATTATGCTCTGATTCTGTTCAGCCGCATGAACAACAACCGGGATTAACCCCAGGAGACGATGAACCGCCAAGGTCTGCAGGAACTGGTGCGAGACCAGCTTGGAGGCACAGCCACCCCCATGGCGGCCCAGCTGGCGCTCGATGCCGTTCTGCGAGCCGTAACGGATGGTCTGAATACGGACGGCATCGTGAAAATAGCACATTTCGGCACCTTCAAAGTGCAGACCCGGGCCCCTCGCAAACTCCTGCTGCCAGGCACAAACTGCGAACACCAGTTGCCAGCGCGAAAAGTCGTCACCTTCAAGGAACACACCGGACGAGGCAAAGTGAATAAGGGAAAGACTTGTCCATAAACAACGTTGAGCATTCAGGTGATGGTCAAATATTTGCGACACGCGTATTGCCCGATACCGCCGGTCTGAACTTACGGCTTGCCAACCAGCTGGCTTTCTGGTAATATGTAGTGATATGAATTCTCCCTTGCAGGAAAATGAAAAAGCCACGCTCGCAGAGCTCGAAGCGCGCGCCCGGGAACTGGAAAGCGAGTTAGCTGGAGTTCAATCCGCCATCGCGATTTTGCAGGCCAGACTGCACAATGGCCAGCAGCCTGCTCCAGGTAAAGACGTTCCGCTTGCCCCATCGTGGGATACCCCCATACCTGTTTCCACGCCACCACAGTACCAGCCGGCAGATGAAACAACGGATACAGGCGACATTCACCTGCAATCCCTGCAGCCGTACCACGCGCTTCGCGGCAAGTGGGAGCTTGGCAGTGGGCTGGAAGATGCTCAGACACCCCCCCCCGAACAAATGCAGGAAACAGAGCAACCTGCCGTTGCTACGGATATGCGTCTCTTCGGGCTGCTGACAGATGGAACACCGTGGGAAGAAAGAGTTCCATTTGCCACCATTGCTCAGGAAAATGGAATCATCTTGGGTAGAGACCCCGGCGTTGCAAACATTGCTCTGGAAGAGCTCAGCATTTCCCGAGCGCACATTCAGTTCAGGCTCAATGAACATGGTCTTACCGTCAGCGACATGGGCTCTACCAACGGCACCATGATTAACGGCATTGTCCTTTCACCCTACGATAATTGCCGCGCCGTGCAAGACGGTGACCTCATCACAATGGGTAATATCACCATACAAATCGAGTTCATCTAATATATTTTTCTGATAAAAACATGAAAATACACTCTCAACTCACAGCTGTTTTCTGTTGCACCCTGCCGCTGTACGTTCAAGCGGCGGAGGATACCAAACCCAGCCAGGACTACCTCTGGTACAAGCAACCGGCCATTGTCAAGCCCGCCAATCTGCCTTGGACCGCAGGTGATTCCGACTCCAACAACCTGCCCGGCAAAGCCAACAATGATCCGTGGGAATCCCAGTCACTCCCCATCGGCAATGGACGCATAGGCGGCACCATTTTCGGTGGTGATAAGCGTGAGCGCGTCAACCTGAATGAAGTGAGTCTCTGGAGCGGCGGCCCCAACCTGCCCGGCAATGGTAATGGCTATGCCTACGGCCCCACCACCGGCAAGGATGGCTTCGGTTCCTACCAGCCTTTTGGTAACCTTTATATTGATTTTGAGCTGGAAGGCCAAACCGAGAATTACTACCGCTCCCTCGATTTACGCGATGCCATTGCCCGGGTCTCATTCACCAACAATGGAGACCAGCATGAGCGCGAATGCTTTGTGAGTGAGCCTGACAATGTGCTGGTTTATATGGCCAGAACCGATGCCAAGGATGGTCTGAACGCAAAAATTGCCCTTACGCCCAACCACTCTGTCTCGTACAGCAAGGGGAAAAACGGCATCACCATGAGCGGCACCCTGGCCAACGGTGAAAAATTCGAAGGGCAGATTGTCATTAAGGCCAAAGGCGGCAAAGTAGCAGTCAAAGGCAAGTCGGGAGCCGTTCCGATTACGGAATACGCCGTTCCTCGCCCGCAGAAGGAATCCATGGTGGCCGTATACAACGCGGCAAACATGCCGTATATTGAAGTTTCCGGGTCTGAGGCCATCATTGTCTATGTTTCCCTTGCCACAGATTACAAGATGGACTTCAAGAGTTCATGGAAGGGAAATTCCCCCAGCAGCACCAACAAGAAGATTCTGGCCGAAGCTACAGAAAAGAATTACTCAGAGCTGAGGAAGAGCCATGTAGCTCACTACCAGAAGCTTTTTGACCGGCTGAGTCTCAGTCTTGGTAAAACGCCGGAGCATACAGCATCCATGGCAACGGATGAACGCATTGCGGCCTATTCCCGGAACAATGGAAACGACCCGGAGCTGGAAGCCACAATTTACCAGTACGGTCGCTATGTCCTCATCAGCGGTTCCCGACCCGGTAATCTGCCGGTAAACCTGCAGGGTATCTGGAATGACAAGGTACACGCGGCATGGGCATGCGACTACCACAACAACATTAACCTGCAGATGTGCTACTGGGGTGCAGAGGTAGGCAACCTCTCGGAATGCCACATGCCCTTCATCAACTTCATGCAGGCAATGGAGGAACCGCTGACCAATATGACCAGCAAGCATTTCGGCCCGAGCGTAAAAGGCTGGACCACGCGTATCTCCCAGAACCCCTGGGGCGGCGGCGGCTGGGTCAAGTGGAACCCGCCGGTCAATGCCTGGTATGCCCTGCATGTGTGGGACCACTACACATTCACCCACGACAAAGCATACCTCAAGAACGTGGGTTACCCGATTCTCAAGAAGATTTGCGCGTTCTGGGAAACCTACCTCAAGGAAGTGGGCGCCGGTGGCGAGGGACTCATGTCTAACGGCAAGAAGCTGGATGTCTCCAAATACCCGGAACTCAAGAGAATCAAAGCCGGTTCCCTGGTCTCTCCGAACAGCTGGTCCCACGAATGGGGGCCGGATGAAGACGGTGTGATGCACGACCAGCAGCTCATCTGGGAGCTGTTCGACAACACGGCCAAGGCAGCCAGGGAACTGGGAGTGGATGCGTCCTGGGCCAAGAATCTCATCTCCCTGCGAAACCGACTGGTAACAAACCGCGTGGCTGATGGCGGCTACCTGCAGGAATGGATTATCGACCGCCCGAATATGGTTTCCGGACACCGCCACACCTCCCACCTCATCGGTGTGTTCCCCGGCACTTCGATCTCCATGACTAAGACGCCGGAACTGGCCAAGGCAGCCATGAAGAGTCTGGAACTCCGTGGTTGTGGTGGCGATAACCGCCGCAGCTGGACATGGCCATGGCGCACGGCGCTGTGGGCACGTTTCGGCAACACGGCTCAGGCATACGAAATGGTACAGAGCTACATTCGTTACAACGTGCTGGATAACCTGTTCGGCAACCATCCGCCCATGCAGATGGACGGCACCTACGGCATGACCGGCGGTATGAGTGAAATGCTGGTTCAGAGCCATGCCGGGCAGATTGAACTGCTGCCCACCCTGCCCGATGCCTGGAGCGATGGTTACGTGAAAGGCATCCGTGCCCGTGGCGACATCACCATCGACATGGAGTGGAAGAACGGTAAGGTTACCAAGTATAAGTTGCGTTCCGGGAGCAATAAGGAACCTGTCACCGTAGTGGTGAACGGCAAAAAGACCGAGGTGACACCCACAGCTGAGGCCGACAATGCCGAAAAGAACCCCAAGGGCAAAAAAGGCAAAAAGAAAGGTAAGAAGAAAAAGCAAGCCTGAGCATTTCATTTTACCCATGGCTTCCGGTTGGAGTAACCGGAAGCCGTTTTTTTACGCAGATTGAAGCAGGGTGCCCCGCTTTGTGCTTGCATGAGTGAATTCAAATTGGTAGGATGAGCGCATGCTTTTTGAGAGAGAGACAGTAACTCCGCAGGGGAGACTTGCTGCCATGGAGGAACTGTTTGCCCGTGTTGCGAAGCGCAGCAACACCGTTCATGAACCGGGACACGTTCCGGTGGAGGCTCTGGAAGCATACGGAGACCTGGAAACACCCCTGCGTTATATGCTGGAAGCCGCTGCCGCCGGATGCAAGGAGCGCACACGCCTCTCTCAGTTACGCAAGGTGGAGAAGTGCCTCAATTCTCTGCCGGATGCCCTCATGACCAGCCTGAGTGCCGGTCCGGAAGAAAACTGGCTCTGCATGTTCCGGCATCTGCTGCAGCTGCACACACTGCTGACGGATGCCGGCATAGGAACAGATGCGGCAGAATATGCCACACTGCTGCAGAAAATGGTGCAGCTAGCGGAAAAGGTATCTCAGGCGGCAGCTGTGGAAATCAGCCCGGCATCCATGTTCACCTTGTTGCTGATGCAGGTGGAAATGCAGAGAATCAGCGCTCCACGCAAACGAGCAGCCACGCGCAAACGCCGCAGGGCCAAGGCAAAACGCGCAAAAAACAGCAAGAAGGAAGCCTGAGTCCCCTTACTGCTCAGAGGCAGGCGGCTCCGGTGCTTCCTCAATCGGCTCCGGCTGCTTGAAATCACAATGTTCCAGATAATATGCCGCGGCTTTATTTCCCTGAGCCGCGGCTTTCTGCCACAAATCCCGGGCAGCCGGACGATTCATTTCCACACCGGCATTACCGGAGTACAGCAGTAGCCCCAGGCGCAGTTGGGAGCGGGCATCACCGGCAGCGGCAGCTTGTTCCAGATTTACCCGCATGCGGGTAAGGCGCTCACGCACCACGGCCGCTTCCGGTTCCGGTTTCTCTGGCTTAGGCGCATGCTTACCATAATTCACCGCAAGATTTCCCGTTCGCATCACCAGCGGGAGCAAGGCACTCACCCATAACACCCCCATTATCCACACCACCCAGCGCGGCATATTCTTGCGCACAGGCAATATCATGAACCGGCGGCGCGGAGCACTCGGACGATTTTCGCGTCCCCTTCCCTGGCGAACAGAAAAACGCACCCGGCGCTGCATGCCTGCCAGTTCCGGTGCATCTGCATACCGTATATCCCGCTCCCGAGCCTCATCATACAAGCGGCGTTCATTCTCATCTCCCAATACCCGGTAGGCTTCCGCAATAAGCTTGAAGCGTTCCTCTGCCGCAGCATTCCCCACATTCACATCCGGGTGATACTTTTTCGCCTGGCGATAATATGCCAGTTTAAGTTCCGTCTGCGGAACATTGGGTTCCACATCCAGTAACTCGTAGTAATCGGGGCGAGGCATCTTTATCTATCTTTCCATTCCCGGGCAAGTTCCATCACAGAGCAGATAGGAGCCCACCCCAACTCCCGAAGCCGAGAACAGTCCACCCGCATATCGGACACACCGCGATGGGACGGCTCCGAGGATTGCGGCTCCCGCTCCAGACCGAACAGTTCTTCCAGCTGGTCGTATATTTCTTTTTTGGTAAAACTCTCACCGCTCACGTTATAGATACCGTCCTGAAGCCATGGCTGTGTACCCAGCAGCAACAGGGCATCTGCAGCATCTTCCACATGCAGGTAATTCATCACGCGGGAATCATCCCCGGGGAGACAGGGCAGCCCCGACATGAACCGTCGCACCAATTCACAACGGTCATCGCCGTACAACGGAGCCAGGCGAACAACCACCCCGCCGCTGTTCAGCACTACGGATTCAGCATGCAACAACACCGCTGCCCGTTCTGTCTCCGCCCGGGCGGGAGAGTCCTCTGTCACAGTCTCGCCATTCCCTCCGGCATACACCGAGGTAGAGGAGCAGAATACCACGCGAGTTCCTTCCAGCAGGTGGTCAAGATTCAAGGCAGGTTCCAGATACGCCCGGCGATAATCCTCCACGGAGCCCCCGCGCGTTGCCGTGCAGCAGAACACTATATCCGGCACAAGGCGGTTCAGCGCATGCCGCAACAAATCCACATCTGCTGCGCTTCCTCGCAAGTTGGCTACAGCGTCCGGATCAATCGTGAGGACATGCGCCCCTTCCTTGCGGCAGGCTTCTGCCAACACAGCGCCCAGGAACCCGGCTCCAATCACCCAGACCTTATGATTCCGCAAACTCATACACGGTATTTCCAGATGAGCTCTGCAAGCTCCAGATCCCCGGGCAAGGTGATTTTCAGATTAACACCACCAGGCACCAGACGAGTAGCTACGCCCATAGCCTCCACGGCGGAAACCTCGTCCGTCACCACAAGCCCCTGCTCCCGCACATAAGAATATGCCTGCTGCAATAAATCCAGGCGGAAAATCTGGGGCGTTTCCATTCCCCACAGATTCTCCCGGCTCACTTTCTCAGGTAAAGAGCATCCCTTATCATCCGCACGTTTCAACGTGTCCACCACAGGGTGTGCACAAGCAGCGGCTCCGTTCTGCTCCGCGGCTTCCAGGCATGCAACAATTCCCGCCGGCGTTATCAACGGGCGGGCTCCATCGTGCACGGCCACCATACGCGTGCCTTCCGGCAAGGCTGCCAATCCTGCAGACACGGAATCCTGACGCTCAGCCCCGCCATCCACCCGGAGCACAGGCACGGGAAAAGACGCACCTGCCAGACCGGTTTCCTCCCAACGGGAAACCGGGCACACCACCACCACAGTAGCAGCCCCGGCAGAAACAAAGGCATCCACACTGCGGCGCAACACAGGCTGCCCGGCAAGAGGGGCTGCTAATTTATCGAAGCCTGCGCGGCGGGAGCTACCCGCCGCCACGATAACGGCGCTGAACATGGCTGAAAATCTTCAGTTCAGGCGAGAGCCAACAAGCTTGGAAAGAATCTTACCGGGAGCACGACCTTCTGTCCGGGTCTGCATCTCCTTCATCACGCGGCCCATATCTTTCTTGCTGGTAGCCCCCAGTTCGGCAATAACAGCCTCCAGAACAGGCAGGATTTCCTCTTCTGTCATCTCCTTGGGAAGCAACGCGGCAAGTACTGTGATTTCAGCCTGCTCTTTTTCCACCTGCTCCGTACGCCCAGCCTGGGCATACAGCGCAATGGCATCCTCTCGCTGCTTAATCTGCTTACGAACTACCCCCTGCTCCTCTGCATCGGTCAGCTCTGCATTCACACTACCTTTTGCCAGGCGTGCCGTCTGCATGGCAGCCTTCAACCCGCGCAGCGCCCCCAGAGCCACCGTATCCTTGGCACGCATGGCCGTTTTCATTCCTTCCGTAATCTGGTCATTGATTGAACTCATAGTACCTTCTATTAAACACGCTCACGCGTGCGCACGCAAGGCAAAAATGCGTCAAAAGTTGCGGAGAAAGGCGTGCCCTGCACCTAAGTCTGCAGTCAGCGCTCTGATATCTGCCCCTATGCAAATCGCCACAGCTCTCGCCGGCAGAGCAGCGGCCGCACTACAAGAATCTCTCTAAGTCGCTGTTCTTTCTATCATGATGCAAAACCACGAATCTTGCATGAAAATAGCACT
>DEPT01000053.1 GCA_002358905.1 Akkermansiaceae bacterium UBA3385 | reverse complement strand
ATTGCTTGCTGCATGTAAGAAAAACGATGCAAAAACAGTCGCGCTTCTCATGACAGCAGGGGCGGATGTCAATAAGGCTGACAAGGATGGTGAGACTCCGTTGCATTTGGCTTCTGACAATGGACACACGGAAATCGTTAAATTGTTGATAGAAAAAGGGGCGGATGTCAATAAGGCTAACAAGGATGGTGAGACTCCGTTGTATTGTTTGCAAAGGACTCGTCTTAAAGGACACACTGAAATCGTTAAACTGTTGATAGCGGCAGGGGCGGATGTCAATAAGGCTAACAAGGATGGTGGGAGTCCGTTGTATTGGGCTTCTTATTTAGGTCACACAGAAATCGTTAAACTGTTGGTAGCCGCAGGAGCAGATGTCAATAAGGATGACAAGGGTTTCGGCACTCCGTTGTTTTGTGCTTCTTCTCAAGGTCACACAGAAATCGTTAAACTGTTGGTAGCCGCAGGAGCAGATGTCAATCAGGATGACCCGTTGCATTGTGCTTCGGGTTGGGGTCACACAGAAATCGTTAAACTGTTGATAGAAAAAGGGGCGGATGTCAATAAGTCGAGCGAGTATGGTGAGACTCCGTTGCATGTGGCTTCTCGTCAAGGTAAAACAGAAACCGTTAGACTGTTGATAGCAGCAGGTGCGGATGTCAATAAGGCTAAAAAGGATGGTAAAACTCCGTTGCAGGTGGCTTCTAACCGAGGCTTCAGAAAAATCGTAGAACTCCTTAAACAAGCAGGAGCAAAGGAGTAAGTAATCACTCATCAATCTTCCCATCACCCACCCTTGGTTTTATGCCTTGGGTGGGTATTTTCTTTCTCCAATCTCCCATAAATACTATCGTTATGAGAGAAGAGATAACTTACAGATGGAACTGGAATAACGGCACGGACTTTGCCAATTGGATGACCAAGCAAGTGGCTTACATGGTCTTATCGGAATTCTGGTGTTGGTATGGCGATGTGGTGAAGCCCCTTAGCACTTTTACAGATGACGGGCATGAATTGGCTGCGTTGGATGAGGTCGGTAAGCATTCCTTTGATGGCCTGCCCTTACCCTCTCTTGATGCCAAGTTCTACATCTGCGGTAAGGAATTTGAGGTTAGGGACGCATTATCACTCGCCACGATGACGATTGAACAGGTTGTAAATGAGTTCCCTGATAATCCTGATGTGCCGAGTGTCCGAGTAATGTGAGAATTCGGAAAATGTTGAAATTTGAGTCAAAGTATTGACAATGAGTTGCATACGGTCCGAGTAAAATCCGAGCAGTTGGTATGCGTTTTCAGCCGTTTTGGGACGATTTTCTGGAATAATCACAAAGCAAAAGGGAGTTACGATTTGCTCGTAACTCCCTCATTTTCAGTTATACGCACGAGAGGACTCGAACCTCCACGACTCTCATCACTAGAACCTGAAACTAGCGCGTCTACCAATTCCGCCACGTGCGCTTTGTATTGGTGCGGGCGAAGTTTAGCACACTTCCCGCTCCTTTGCAAGCTAATTTCGCAAAAAAAGTAAAAAAAGTTTCTTTCTGTTTCTTTCATCGGACAAAAAGCCAAGGAAAGCCGCTTGCACCAAGACCCGGCACATGCTATAATGAGAAACAGATGGAGCCCGACAGCACAGCGATTACCCCCAGCATACGCAGCCAGCGCGGAGTACACCGACGACGTTCGCTGCGCCCGGAGGGCACACAGCCAAACGTGCCGGACCACGAAATTATCCGCAAAATCGGCACAGGAGCCTACGGAGAAGTATGGCTGGCGCGTTCCGTAACCGGCGCCTACCGTGCCGTCAAGGTAGTATGGCGTGAAGACTTCGCAGATGAACAACTCTTCATACGCGAGTTTGACGGGGCATTGGCCTATGAGCCCATTGCCCGCGGCATACCGGGACTTGTACACATTCTGCATATTGGGCAGCACGGTGGTGACTATCCTTATTACTTCTATGTAATGGAACTGGCAGATGATGCCTATACAGGTTCACACACAGACCCGCAGTCGTATATTCCGCGCACCTTGTACAGCGACATGCAGCAATACGGGAACCGCCCCATGCCGCTGGATTATGTACTGGAGGTGGGCTGCCAGCTTTCGCGGGCTCTGGCCGGTCTGCATGCCCAGGAATTGACGCACCGCGATGTAAAGCCAACCAATGTCATCTTTATTAATGGCAGGGTGAAACTAGCTGATGCCGGTCTGGTTGCACACAGTAACCAAAGAAGTTTTGTAGGCACAGAAGGGTATATTCCGCCAGAAGGCCCCGGCACCCCACGAGCAGATGTGTATGCTCTGGCAAAAGTGCTTTACGAAATGTCCACCGGCATGGACAGACTGAACTTCCCCTCCCTTCCGTCTGAATTACCGGAAGGCACGACCCACCGCCGCTGGATTGAGTTCAACAAAATCATCTGCGCAGCCGCAGACCCACAGGTAAACAGTAAAACCATCATCAGCGCCAAGCAACTGGCAGAAAAGCTGGAACGGCTGAAAGATGATGCCATTTTCCGCCGCAAACAACGCCGGAGATGGAGAAAACATGGCATCAGGCTTCTTGTGCTGGCTGCAATTCTGGCCGCACTCTCCATTGGCACCATGTTGCTTTTACCGCAAGATATGCCTATTCGCATACAAAAGGCAAAAGACAGTCTGCTGGGCAGAGATACAGCGCCACCACCACCTGCACCTACCACGGCAGAAGTAGAATTGGAACAACCACCGCCACCCCTTCCCAAGTATGGACAATACTTCGTGGGCAGCGTGCCGGCAGGTGCGTCCATCTACACAGAAGACGGAGTGTACCTGGATGAAACCCCCTATGGCCCCATCACCGCAGATACAGGAAAACGAGTTGCATTCATCCTCCGAAAAGAAGGATATGCCGATACGCATGTAAGCGGCATCATCCCGGCAGATGATTTACTTTCCCTTGGAGGAGAACTGCAGCCCTATCGCCCCCCCCGGACCGGTTCTCCCTGGGTAGATGCTCAGGGCACACGATACCGCCCCGCCGGCGGTGTACACGAAGCCACAACTCCTGTCTCAGCAGCTCAATTCCGTGAATTCATGCTGGCAGAACCAGCGCTGACATCCAAATTCACCAGCAAGGAAGCAGATGGACAATTACTGACCTCACAGGAAGCTATCAGCGCCTTTACCCTCTGGCTCACCAGGCAATGCGAAAAAGCCGGCACAATCGGACGGGACCATTCCCTAATCGCACGTCCGGACCCAGGAACCGCCGCCGGGCCAGACCTTTGCGGTTACAGACTATGCACCGTTCTGGTGCAGAAAACACCGGTCAGCATATACACAAATCCGGCAGGCGCCAGCGTCATGCTCAACGGCATGCCCCTAGGCATCACTCCCATGCATTCCGTGAGTCTGCCCCTTGCCCCCTACTATCTGGAAATCAGGCTCCCCGGATACTCAACCGTAAGAAAAAGCGGACTGTCTCCAAAAGATCTCGTACTGAATCTGAGACTCCAGCCGAACCACTCCGTCAACTTTGGCGGAGAATGGATTAACAGCCTGGGGCTCAAATTGTTGCCCATACAGCCAAACCTCATGGCCTGCGCTACCGAAGTTCGCTTTTCGGACTACCTGAAATACTGCCAGGAAACCGGTACAGCAGAGCCGCCAGACAGCGGATTCGAGCAAAACGAACACCATCCGGTTGTCAATGTCTCCCGAACAGAGGCTGAAGCCTTTGCGGCCTGGCTCACCCAACAGGAGCGCAACAGTGGTCTCATTGAGGAAAGTGATACTTATCGACTCCCGACTGATGAGGAATGGAGCAACATGGTCGGTTGCAAAGACAGCAACGGCCATAGTCCCTATGAGCGCCAGCGTATACGTGTCACGGCTGGCATGGAATACCCGTGGGGACGCAAATGGCCACCGAGCCGCAATACAGGCAACTTTGCAGACAGCAGCGCAGTACCCGGCGTGCAGGTAGACCACATCATTCCCAATTACCACGACAACTTTACCAACACTGCACCGGTAGGCTCCTTTACCCCGAACGCCCTGGGACTTCATGATATGGCCGGAAACGTTCAGGAATGGGTCAGCGGCGAATACGGCGGCCCGGAAAACTTCAATTTCCGTAGCTATGGAGTCACACGCGGCGGCGATTTTACATCATTCCGCCCCGGCCAGCTCAGTTCCCACCGCCGCACACCACACCCGGCAAACACCCGGCGCCCTACCATCGGCTTCCGACTTGTACTGGAACGAAACCAGCAGCTTCCATAACAGGCTCAGCCCACCACCTCGCCTGGGTTTGTCCAGGTCTCCGGCAGAAGCACACGCCCGGGCAATATCACGCATTTACATCCAATGCGGGAGTGTTCCCCAACCACACACCCCAGCTTATTTCTACCGGTAAAGCATAATTCACCCTGCCAAGGCATACGGATTTCTCCGGCATCATGCCGGAAATTACTGAAAATACACCCTCCGCCCACATTCACATCATCGCGAATAATAGAATCGCCAATGTAGGACAAATGGGAAACAAACACATGATTCCCCAGCACGCTGCTCTTCACCTCCACCGCATTCCCGATAACGCAGTGGTCCCCCACACTGGACTCGCCCCGCAAATACGCATTCGGTCCAATCCGGCAGTCCTTGCCTATACGGACATGCCCCTCAATCACGGTACCAGGAAGCACCACTGAGCCCTCTCCCAGTTCCAACACACCAAGCACATGCACCCCGGGGTAAAGTGTCCCTCGAATATCAGCTTTCAGACTTTTCAAATCTGCAGTTTTCTGCTCCAGCTCTTTCCAAGGCTCCATCATCATTCCTTTCTCCCGATGTTCAAACGTTTGCAGGCATCCAACAATTCCTGATATGCAGATTTTTCCGCCCCCGGCGCCACTTCCATCAGCATCGGCTCGGGATACACGTGAGCATAGCGGTCACCATCGGCATCCCTCTGCGTACCGGAGAAAGCCAGATTCACATCAGCCTGTTCACAATGCCGCCACGGGCCACCAGCCCAGGCCGCCACGTCCCGCACATTCCGGTATGCAGAACAATAGGAGTTCACCCAGAAATCCACCATAGGTGCACGCTCCCGAGGTTTGGAGCGTTTCCGTCGACTCACCGGATCTATTGTCACAACAAGCACCTGCCCTGAATGAGGCACATCATCCAGCTTCCGCAGCGCATCCATAATAGCAGAACCGCCATAACTATGCCCCAGCAAAACCACATCAGCCTGCGGATTCACGGCAAGAAACGCCCGCAAATCGCGTTGCAGCTTCCATGTGCTGTGAAAAAACAGATTTCCGGTTCCACTATCCCAGGCGTAATAAGCCCGGAGCTGTCTCCCCTTACATGGCAACAGCGGAGTATTCTCGTATACCTGGCGGAAATGCAACAGCACCTGCTCAGAGAAACCACCCACGAAAACGACCGCTACATCCGCCTTCTCCGCAGGCAGAGGAAGCTGCTTACGGCGGCCGATAAAGCCAGTCAGCGGCTCCGGCTCAATTCCCGCCACCGGAACCGGCTGGGTACAGGCGCTCAGCACCAGTGAAGCCACGAACACCAGCAAGACTGAGCTCAAACGGTTCATACCAACCCACTGAAAAGATTCTTCAGATACGGCTTGAGAATGCGGTACAATTCCTGCTCCTGCTCAAGCTTCAGCACCACATCATGCATCACCACACGGTCATTCATCACCGTGGCAGCCAAGCATTGACCGTTAGCGGAATATATATAAAAACGATTCTTTGCCAGAGGATTACTCTCATCATCAGTCTGATAAGCCAACTCCGGCACATGGCGATTCTGCCCGACACGCAGGATATCACACACCTTACCATGATCAGCCCGGCTCAATTTCCAGATTCCCTCCGAGCCCTCGTTCAGCCAGGCCGGTTGAAAAGAAGTAACAGCCAGGCCAGCAGAATCCAGCATTTCCACAACGGATTCCGAGCTCACTGAATAACTATGCTGCCAGCAACTTGTCAGCAACAGACCAGCACAACATACCAGGGCCAATGATAGAGTCTTTTTCATTTGTTCTTATTTCGTCAGGATTCAGCACGGGCAATATCGGCAGCCATCTGATTCGTGGCAGCAGCCAGCAGAGACACCACTTCATCAAACCCTTCTGTTCCGCCATAATAGGGGTCGGGCACTTCGTGCAGCGGACAATCATCAGCAAACCAGGCACTCATCGGCACAATTTTTGCCATCTCATCCGGAGAGGAAGCCAGTGCAATCACATCTTCATAGTTGCTGTTATCCTGCGGCACAATCAAATCAAAATCCGCAAAGTCACGACGGCTGAACTGCCGTCCTCTGTGTCCGTTGTACTCAAAGCCAGCACGTTCCAATGCGGCAAGCATCCGGGCGTCCGGTTTCTGCCCCACATGGTAATTAGCCGTACCGCAAGAATCCGCCTCCACATGGTCAGCCAACCCGGCAGACTTTACAGCAGCATTAAAGGTAATTTCCGCCGCCACGGATCGGCAGATATTTCCCAGGCACACAAAAAGCACGCGAAAAATCTGCTGCGCAGATTCCGGTTGACCATCATCGGCAATTCTGGTATGTACATCCATGTCACTGTGTATCCTACCACACCATGTTAAACATTGCACGCCTGAATTCTGCCCCCGAGATATTTTACTCCCTGCAAGGGGAGGGTAGCCGCTGCGGAACCCCCGCCGTATTCCTTCGATTAGCAGGCTGCAACCTTGCATGTAAGTGGTGCGATACCAAGCACTCATGGGGGAACGGCATCATTTCCTCAACGGTAGATATAGCAAAGGAAATCGGCCGATACAACTGCTCTTCACTTGTCATAACCGGAGGAGAACCTTTATTACAACAGCCAGGGCTGGAAAAACTCATCCGTCTCCTGCCTGCAGACACTTTCATAGAAATAGAAACCAACGGCACCATCCTCCCCACTCCTACTCTTGCCCAACGCGTTAACCAGTGGAATATATCCCCGAAGCTTTCCCACGCCGGCAACGACAATTCCAAAGCCATCAAGCCGGAAATTCTGGAAGCTTTTGCCATGCTGGCAAACTCCTGGTTCAAATTCGTTGTCAGCAGGAATGACGACTGGGAGGCCATTGCGTCCCTCAACTTACCACAGGAGCGAATCATACTGATGCCTTGCGCCACAACCAGAAAACAACTGGAAGACGCAAGGGACACGGTAGTTGATATGTGCCTGCGTCACCAAGTGCGGCTCGGAGACCGCCTCCACCTCACCCTGTGGGACGATAAAAAAGGAGTGTAGTCACCACAAACCAGCAAGCAGCCTCCGCAAAGTATTTTTTGCTTGCAAGAAGCGCACGGATATGCTAGAAAATATTCTGTTATGAAGAAAGCACTTTCTCTTTTGGCCGTGCTGGCAGCCCTTGCCGGTTCCGCTTCCGCAGCCAGCTATGTTCTCCCCTACAATCAGCCCGGGGCCCTGACTCCTGTCGACTGCCAGCCCACCTATAATGTAGAGGCTCTCTACGCCATCGGTGAGCATGACATGCCCGATACTTTCGGCGTACGTGGCAGCTTCAGCCTCTACAACACAGGCGAAGGCGCAGTGCGTCACCAGTTCAGCATCAACATTGCTGCAGAATTCGGCAACGATCAGATCAAGACGCCCTACGGTTCTGTTGACCAGGACATCTGGATGCTTCCCGTTACCGCAGGCTACGACATCAACGTAGGCCTTTGCGATACCGTGTTCCTCGACATCGGCGCTAAGGCTGGTTGGGCAGCAGGCTGCTACGAAGCTACCTTCGAAGACATGAAGTACAGAGAAGAGTTCAACGGCTTCACCATGGGTGTAGGCGCTGGTCTCAAGTTTATCTGCAACGAACGCCTCTACTTCAAGGTCGGTTACGAATTCAACCGCACCTTTGTACACAACGCGCTGGGCACAAACTTCAACCAGCACGTCATCACGGCTGGTATCGGCACCCAGTTCTAATCCCATTTCACATTACAAATCAAACCGCCTGTTCCCCTGATAAAGGAACAGGCGGTTTCTCTTTCCGCTCAAAAAACGAATATCAATTCGGCGGCATTCCGTAATCCCGCTTGCCAAAAATAGCAGAGCCCACGCGCACAATCGTGGCCCCTTCCTCCACAGCCACGGCGTAATCATGGCTCATCCCCATGGAAAGCTCCGGCAAAGGCAGCGGGCCGCGGGCGCGGAGTTGTTCCGCCAGCTCACGCAGCGCGCGGAACGCAGGGCGTGCGCCCTCCGGCTCCTCCGTGGGAGCGGGGATACACATCAGGCCTCTGATTTCCAGATGCGGCAGCTCCACCAGCTGCGGCCAAAGCTCCTGCACTTCCTGCGGCGTAAAGCCATGTTTGCTTTCCTCGGCATCCACATTCACCTCCAGCAGAATGCGAGCCACACAGCCCAGCTCACCGGCAATGCGCGAAATCGTCTCGGCGAGCCTCAGAGAATCCACCGCCTGAAGCAGGCCAAACCCCTGCTCCAGAGCCTTGCGCACCTTGTTACGCTGCAGCGGGCCGATAAGATGCCATTCACAGTCCTGCGGCATCTCCGGCATTTTGCTCATGGCCTCCTGAAGTCGATTCTCACCAAAAAGGCGCTGGCCGTCAGCATAAGCCTGCATGATATCCTCTACCGGAAAAGTCTTGCTCACCGCCAGCAGCTTCACACTGCCCGGCTCGCGCCCGGCGCGCCGCTCGGCCGCTGCTATATTAGCCTTAATCTCCTGCAACTGCTCCTGTATGTACATGCCTGCATCATAGCACGCTGATGAATACATTGCAAGTTTCTGCACCCGAAAAAACCAAACGGCACCCAAAAAACGAGCGCACACCAGCATCTGGCATGCGCTCGTCTCCATATGGTATTCAGATATTATCAGAACGTGTAGCTGGCACCCACATTCACGCGGTGTTCCTTAGAGTCCTCCATGGTGTTGAACCCATAGTTGGCACTGGCGCTCCAGCGTTCGCCGATGCGGTAGGTAGCCCCGGCCTCGATGCCCACGCCCTGGCGTCCGGGATTCTCACCCATACCGCTCAGGCCATTCATGCGAACTACCGGGTTGCTGCGCACCATATCGTTCATATAGCGGAGTTCTCCGGTGAACACCAGCTTCTCACAGCCAGGACGACTGCTTCCACCCTTGCCATCAGCCACTGCAGGAGTACCCCAGGCCACATAGCGGGCACCCACGCCGATTTCCCCACGCAGGTTCTGAATAGAGCCGGTCTTCACGCCTTCCACCGTATCGGATTCGTTGGTGTAGTACTCAAGTCCACCGAACACGCTGATGCAGAGGCGTTCCTTAATCTGCTTATTCCAGCTCAGGCGGGTATTGAACTGCAAGCTCTGCTGTTCCCAGTCCAGAGAATTGCGTTTGGATTCCGTCTGACCATAGCTGGCGACCCAGTCCAGGCTCAGGCAGCTGGTGGGGCTGAGCTTCTTGATGAGGTGCTCGCCATAGGCGGCAATGTAGGTGCCGGTGGAATCAGAGGCAGCTATACCGTCCGGCTTGATGTCTGCTTCCGTGTAGCCCAGAGCCAGACCAAGCTTACTGCGGGAACCCACTTTCATATCTGCACCAACGGCAGCACCTTTCAGGTTGATATCGCCTCCGTTGATATCGTGGTTGCCACCCAGCACAGCGGCCCAGGCAGTGCCACGGCCATTGGCGATGCAGCCGGTGTTGCTGCGCTGGCCGCGCACGGCGTTCACTACAGCACGGCTTGCGGTGACCATGCCCCAATTGCTGAGGGTATAGGCATCTGCAAGTTCCTGTTTGAACATCGAGACAATGACCAGAGAGGTTTCGCCCTTTTGCAACTCGACTTCCAGTGTACCGAAGGTGAACTTCACTCCTTCCTCGACCTCAATCGGGGTTTCAGAGGAAATCAACTCGTCTCCGACCTCGAATTCACCGCTGGTGATAATGCTGGTCCCCTTCTTAATGGTGACTTTACCGGCCACATTCACTTTACCTTCGCCATTCAGTTTTACGGTGGAGCCGGAGCCCAGAGTCAGACTGCCTGTCACATCCAGATTCTGGTCACCGTTCACAGTGAGAGTACCGTTGTCGGTGATAGTTACAGCACTGGTAATCTTACTTTCCTTGTTGGCCTCGGAGTTGACCGTCACCTGCTTGGCCGTAAGGGTTGCGCCGGAGATGCTGCCACCGCTGGACACTGTCACGCTTCCGGCTGTCACGGCCACATCATTGATAGCGCCGTTATCCGTCACGGTCACAGTATTGGCGGTCAGGTCTGCACCTGTCAAGGTGGCACCGTTGGAAACCTCCACGGTATCGGCCTTTGTCGCATCGCGCAGGGTCAGCTCACCGCTGTCTACCACCAGATTACCGGTGTAGGACGAAGCTCCGGCCAGAGTGCAGCCGTAAACGGTAATCCGGTTGCTGATGTTCATGCCCTGCAGATCGAGAATAGCGTGATTCTTCATGATGACCTCACCCGTCCCCAGAGCATTCTCCCTGGTGACGATAAGCTCTGCACCATCAATCGTGGTGTTGCCGGTGTAGCTGTTGTTGCCGGAGAGAGTGGTCTTGCCAGTTACAGCCACAGAGGATTTGCCGGAGACATCTGCGCTGATTTCACCACCTTCAGATGTGATGGCCGTGTCGACTATGCTGCCGCTTACCTTGGCATTTTGCACCGTCAGCTCACCGCCGGTGGTAGCTACCTCCATATCCGCATCAGCAGTCAGAGCACCTGCGCTCATCTCCACCTTGGTAGTCTGGTCGGCGGAAGCTGCCTGAATCTCGCTTACGGACACAGAGTGCTCGGCAGCGGCTACGTAGTATGTGCTGTAGTTGGTGCCGGCATCTGCTGTGGCAATACCGGTAACGGCATCCAGCTCATATTCCTTTGTGCCGATGGAGACGCTGAGATTTTCACCCAGGGTGATAGAGGATTCCTCGCCGCAGTTCTCCACGACGACTACACTGCTGCCGGCATCACGTTGGAAGCCGTTATCTCCTTCGTTACCGGCGATATCCACACGAGTGGCATCAATAGCGGTTACTTCCAGGGCGGAGGCATCATAGCTGCCGTCCAGGGTCAGCGTGCCGCTGTTCAGAATGGCGGAGCTCAGGGTGGCTGTTATCCCCTCTGCTGTGGTAATGGTGCTGGTTTCTACCGCATTAACGGTGCCTGCACCCAGGGCAGAGACAGAACCCAGCGTCAGTGCCGTATTGTTCACCTGCATGCCGGCGGTAGAGGTATTTTCTCCGCTGATGGTGGTTTCTGCGTTTACCGCGATATAGGATTCCCCGGAAACAGCGGCTGCGATTTCACCGCCTTCGGAGGTAATGTCCGTGTCGGCTATGCTGCCGCTTACAGTTGCCCCTGCCACCGTAAGTTCACCGCCAGTGGTGGCTACCTCCATATCTGCATCAGCAGTCAGAGCACCCTCACTCATCTCCACCTTGGTAGTCTGGTCTGCAGAGACTGCCTGAATCTCACTTACGGCCACAGAATGCTCTGCCTTGGCTATGTAGTATGTACTGTAGTTGGTGCCGGCATCTGCTGTGGCAATACCGGTAACGGCATCCAGCTCATATTCCTTTGTGCCGATGGAGACGCTGAGATTTTCGCCCAGGGTGATAGAGGCTTCTTCGCCGCAGTTCTCCACGACGACTACACTGCTGCCGGCATCACGTTGGAAGCCGCTCGCTCCTTCGTTACCGGTGATATCCACGCGAGTGGCATCAATAGCGGTTACTTCCAGGGCGGAGGCATCATAGCTGCCGTCCAGTGTCAGCGTGCCGCTGTTCAGAATGGCGGAGCTCAGGGTGGCTGTTACACCCTCCGCTGTAGTAATGGTGCTGGTGTCTACTGCGTTGACAGTGCCTGCACCAAGAGCGGTGGCAGAACCCAGCGTCAGTGCCGTGTTGTTCACCTGCATGCCGGCAGTAGAGGTATTTTCTCCGCTGATGGTGGTTTCTGCGTTTACCGCGATATAAGATTCCCCGGAAACAGCGGCTGCGATTTGGCCACCCTCGGAGATAACCGTTGTGTCGGCAATGCTGCCGCTTACAGTTGCCCCTGCCACCGTGAGTTCACCGCCAGTGGTGGCTACCTCCATATCCGCATCAGCAGTCAGAGCACCATCACTCATCTCCACCTTAGTAGTCTGGTCTGCAGAGACTGCCTGAATCTCACTTACGGCCACTTTGTGGTCAGCATCGGCTACGGTGTAAGTGCTGTAGTCAATTTCCATTCCATTTGTAGCAATGCCCGTCTGGGTATCAAGCTGATGCTCAATATCCGAGTGACTGATGCTGAAATCTTCGCCCAACAGCACTCTGGCAGTTTCGTCAGTGTTGGTAATCACATGGACAGTACTGCCAGCCGCGCGGAAGAAACCATTGCTGCCAGCTTCTCCGGTTGTGTCTACACGGGTTTCCTCATACACCATCAATTCCATCTGGCTGGCATCATAGTTACCATTGAGCGTCAGCAAACCGCTGTTTTCAATTGTGTTAGCAAGGTTGGCCGTCACGCCTTCGGCTGTGGAAATGGTGTTCGTGCCGCTGGCTTTTATTGTACTGGAACCCAGGGCCGTGGCAGTTCCCAGAGTAATCTCGGCATTCTCTATGCTGGTGCTGCCGGAGTAGCTGTTGTTACCGGTAATTGTGGTGCTCTGTCCACTGATGACCAGTGAGACTTTGTCGCCTCCGGGGGTGTCGCCGATAGTCTGAGACAGCTCATCACCCTCCGGAGCTGTAATTTCTGTCTTATATATCAGGGTTCCGGTTAAGTACACATCCCCACCTATAGCAGACCAATCAAGATTGCTGACTTCCCAGTACATCGAGTCCAGCCCGCTATACAGGATTTCACCAGCAGCGGAAGACTCCTCGGCTCCACCGGATACAACAAGAACCTGCATCTCTGTTTCCGTTGCGGTGATACTGTCGAGATAGCTATTGGTGAATACAATCTCAACCTTTGCACCATCTTCCATGATGAATAACCCTGCGTTAAGAGTGATAGGAGCGGTTTGAGAACCGTCTAGCTCAAACTTCATGCTACTGCCAGAATACATGGTCATGGAAGTAGCATTAATGGTGCCGCCTAAGTTCAATATGCCCTTTTTACGCAGTTCGAAATGATTGGCGCCAAGCATGCCGGCAGATGTAAGTTCAGCACCTTCGGAGACATAGAAAAGATTATCTGCAATCATGCAGGATTCATCATCAACATTAATGGTCGCCTCATGCGTGCCCACACGCCCTTCATCCAACCCCAGGTGTATATCGCTGGCATGTACTTCAGCGCCGTTGACTACATCCATCTTTGTTGTAGTCTTGCCCGCAGTATAGGAACTGCCAACTCCTAGACCAAGGATATGTGATACGGTGAGCCGGGATGGTGTGCCTTTTTCCACGCCATTCGCGGAATCTTCGGTAGCATTGCCGTCAATTGAGATATTAATTTTTGCATCTCTGACATCACTAAAGGAGGAAATAAGGCTGCCGGTAATGTTTATTTCGCCTCCAGATACAATTGACAGATTAGCAGTACAACCGTGCTGGCGCCCCAGAATATTACAACCTTCCCAACCATTATAAGTCAGTTCCGGCTTATTCTGAGCATCAGTCAGTCGGGTTCCAAGGTTCATCAATGCACCATTTTTAACGGTTACATCAGCATGAGCAAGGAACATGGCTGTGCCCATTTCCATGGTAGTACGTTCGGCACCGCTTGAATTATTGTCATCGCCATCGACAATAATAGTTGCCTTGCCATATTGACGAGTTAACTCACTGTTATCAGCCGCAGTGTAGGTCACGGTTTCATAGTCTCCATCAAGGTAGCGTTCCGCTCCATCGTACGTGGCTAAGACGGTTTGAGCCGAGCTCCAATCGGCATCCCTGAAATACCCGGCAGTCAATGATTTATCCAAATACAGGGAACCGCCAGAAGTCAGTTCGAGCTTTCCTCCACCGTCAGGACCGCCAATGTTGAGATACCCACCATAATAAGTATGCTCTTCAGTAAATGATGCTCCATTTGAAATGAGCATGGATGCATTTTTACCACCCACCTGAAGCATGGCACCGTTATCAGGTTCATGATAAACGAATTTAATACCATCCGTCATGATGAACTGTCCTTCGCGAACGTAAATTGGCATGTAGGCATCATAGGTCTCTCCAACCAGCTCATCGGCAAAACGAAGAGGGGCATTATCCGTTGTCTCGATTACAACAGGGCGTACATACTCATGGATGTCGTATCCTGGATATGTCGTTGCTTTTTCAAAAACGACATCAGCATCGCCGGTTACAGTGTCGCACCCTACAACATACAAAGCGGAAGCCGGTAATGTGTAAAAGGCTGACAGGGCAGCCATGACAGCTACAAATAATTTTTTCGGTAAATGAAGTTTCATATATTGATACTATTAAAATGATAACACAATAGAGCGCAGACGACACGTCTCTAAATCCATAATTTTATATCGCATTTTGTATGTGATGTACAGCACAAAACCAGTTACTCACTTAATTTGTATTGTTTGAGCTTATTTACGATCTCAAAGTAACAAGGTGTCAGGCTGCGTGTATATTTTTCGTTACAATTGATTATAAACAGTTAACTGCAATACATGTGTACATCGCATACAAAATACGACAGCGTGTACCAAATCAGGTACACGCTGTCGAAAGGTTCTGGTAAAACCCGGTTTACTCAGCAGAGGGAGCCTCGGCAGGCTGCTCAGGAGCGGGCGTTTCAGCCTTTTCTTCGGGCTTTTCGGACTGCTCTGGGCGCTCACTGGCGGCGCTCACCATGAGCTCGCGGCCCATGAAGGGCTGCCCATGCAGCACCTCGGCTGCGCGCTGGGCATCTTCCAGCATCTGCATTTCCACAAAGGCATAACCCTTGCTCTTGTAGGTACGAGGATTGTAGATAATCTCCACGCTACGCACATTGCCGAAACCCTTGAAAAGGTCCTCCAGCTCAGCCTCCGTGGCCTCGTAGGAGAGATTACCCACATACAGGCGACCATTGCGCGTGGGCGCGACAGAGGAGGGACGGCGGCGTTTTTCCTGACGGGCAGCGGGATTCCCGCCCTGATTATTGCGTCCTTTCGCTATACGCACATTCTCCTTCGGTCTGCGCTTATCGTTCTTCTGGTATTCTTTCCGGGCAGCATCTTTCTTCTTGCCAAAGCCAAAGAAACTGAGAATACGCTGCAACAGAGAGAGCTTGGGAGCCGGAGTCTCCTGCGCACGCGGCATGCGACGGCGGTAGGGACGGCCCTTATTATTACGACGGCGGCGGGCGCCCTGCCCCTGCCGTCCTTGTGTATGATGTTCGGCCATATCAGTTATTGAATCGAATTGAGTAACACAAGCTCATTCCCCGCTCTGCCTGTACATACCCGGCGGCCTGGGCAACATGAGCATTGTTCTATGGATACAGTGTATCCATTTCTATGTTACTGGCACGCAATGAACTTAGCAAGCCTAAATTGTGCCAGCAGACATCCAATAACAAAAAAAACACCATGCAAACCGCCACATAAGGTGCAGATTTGCATGGTATCGACAACTAAAGAAGGTGAAAATTACTGTTTCTTCACCTCGATGTTGCCCCAGGTGCTGCGGTGGCCGGCATCATTCTTGAACACGAATTCAAGCACAGGTTTGCGAACGGCCTTCTTTACATGCAGATTAAACACCTGAGTGCGGTTCACATAGTCCACCGTGCGTTCCTGCTCATCGGCAGCCACGCACTTCTCACCATCCAACAGGCGCACAGAGACTACCTGCAGCGAATCACGGCCAGTAACAATGTAGAAGGAAACAGCGTACTCACCGGCCTCCTTGATGGGAATATCCCCCTTCATGCGCACCGGCGCCGTGCTTCCCGGAAGCGACTCCGGGCTCCAGCCCTGGCCATATCGGTATTCCTTAACCCAGTCGCGGATGACCACCGGAGCTGCCAGGCCAAGAGTTGATTCGGGGTCCAGCTTCTGCATGACAGTAGCATACTTGCGAATATGGTCACCACCAGCCATCATGCCGAGTGTGCGGCGCAGGTGGCCAAGGGCAGCCGCGCAGGCGTTCTGCTTCTGCCAGGGGGTGAGCATCTTATTCTCCAGCGCGGCATCCAGGCGCTTCAGGTATGCATCCAGAGATTCATCCTTACCCGGCCAGCAGGAAAAATCAAGTGCAGCCATGCAGCCGTATTCACCATTCGGGTCTGCCTTGCGAAGGGCATCACGCAGGCCACCGGGCCATTCCAGTTTATCCACGCGGGCAGACTCCAGCAGGAAGCGAGCCTTCTCTGTGCCGGAGGAACTGTTGGCCTTGGCCAGAAGCTCATCCTGGTGGCGCTTCAGCTCCATGCGTTCGCGCACCGTGGCAGCCACCTGCTCCACACTGCGGTCAATGAGCTCATCTCCATACACCGTGGTATAATGGCGTCCCCCCTTCTCATAGAACACCAGCGCCGGGTAGGAAATACGCCCCATGCTACCCGGGTAACCCAGCGGACCCATGATTGTCTTGGCAGCCTCGCGCTGTTTTTCACTGCCGGACTGGTAAATGGGAGCCAGCAGCATCACGGCATCCCCCGCGGCCTGCTGGACCTTTTTGCTATCATACAGCTTACGGCAAAGCTTCTTGCCGTAGCCATCCCAGTCTCCGGGGTAAATGAACACGATATAACCGCTCTGCCCCACCTTTGACTGGGCAGCGGCATGGTTCTCTGCCAGGTGAGCAGCAGAAAGTGGTTGTGTGGCCAGTGCGCACAAAGCACAGAGGGGAATCAGAAAAGATTTTTTCATATATTCAGAATAGGTTACGATTCAATAATCAGGCTGCAGGCTGACCGAACACAAAGATACCATCGGCATGGAAGAACTCCGGGCCCCCACGACGCAGCACGCGAATGTAGAGAGCCTTGGGGTTCTCCTTCTGCAAATCAAAGCGGTTAATATAGTTGCCTGTGTTGGGGATAACCTCGCCCACATCGTGCCAGTCATCAGCCTTGCCAGTATCAGAAATCTGAATCTGCATGGGGCGGAAGCGGTGAATGAGAGGCCACTGGTTCGTGCCTGCAAAAACAACACCGGAAATATGAGCATGTCGGGGAAGCTTTACAGCAATCCAGGCATCCGTGTCCTTACCGGTGTGAATCTTGCCCCCCTTCTTCGTAAGCAGCCCTGGGTGCGTGTGCGGGCGGTCCCATTCGGAGGTAGAGCTGGCAAACACCATGCCCCCTTCTGACACCAGCTTGCCGGGGAATGGGGCAAACTCCGGTATATCGTTATCACCCTTCTTCATCTTATCAGGAATCATCTTGGCGATGGAGTGGTAAGTACTGGCATCGTGGGAGCGTTCAGCCGTGAGAAGAATGCGGCCCAGTAGGCGGGAGCGCTGCTCTTCCGACATCTTGCTACCGGCGCTCAGCGCCTCGGTCATGGCTTTCATCAGCTTCTTGTCACCATCTGCCCCCAGCTTGCCGACCACGGAATTACCCCAGCCCATAATGGGGCCGGAATAGGCATCATGCGGAGCGGCAGCGGCCAGAATATCGCGGAAGCAGGCATAAGCGGCACCCTCGGCATCCCCCTGAGCAGCCTTCTGGCAGTAATCCAGCTGCTGGCTGGCCAGAGTTTCAATGTACCAACGGTCCGGGCCCATCTTATCCGCATGTTTCCAGAAGGAAGAGAAACAGGCACGCAGCTTATCCAGGGAAATGCCAGACTTGCTCAGCGGGCCATAGACCACCTGTTTCAACAGTTCTCCGGCCTGCTCAGGGTATTTAGAGGCCACCCCCTTGCAAAGCTGCTCATTGATTTTCTCCCATGCAGCCACATCCTGCGCCTTATGCCTGGAAAGGAAGGCTGCATACTCCCGCCACACCGGATAATTCAACGGCTGAGCAGACGCAGCCTGCACAAAGCAGCGCAGAGCCTTATCCACCTTGCCGCATTCCTCATACGCATGAGCCATGATGCGGTAGGCGTTTGAGAGACGCTTATCCTCCGCATTCTTCTCATCATTCAGCTCTGTGGTCAGGTGCAGGGCGGTGAAGGTCCAGTTGGAATCCCACGGATTCCAGTGCAGACCACGCTCCCAGGAAAGGGAATATGCGGGAACCCAGCGGCCATCCACATTCACAATGTACGCGCAGTGGCCGGGTTCACCAGCGGTGAGTGCCGGCACACCATTAGCACAGGCTGCAGCCGCGCCGAAGTGGGACAAGCCACCACACACACCACCCACATACTGGGTGAAGGCGAAGTGGTTATCATCGTACACGCCGTAGAAAGGAGCCGCATACCAGCCGGTCTGCACAGAATCACCGAACATATTGTCGGAAATATAACCGCAGCGCCAGCAGCAATCGGGATACTGGTTGGCCGGCAGGTGCACATGGCGCAAAGCCCATTCAAAAGCCTTTACCGTGCCGGAGGAGTGCTGGTTCTTCCAACCGCACACAATGCGGCGCTGCCAGAATGGAATACGGTCAAACACCGAGTTGAGACGGTCCTCGCGCCAATTGCGCACAAAGTAATCTGTGCGGGCGCAGGCATCCATCATGCTCCAGTCGTTGCGGGCGTATTCCAGAGCCGTGGCAGTGGCGGTTTCGCGGGCAATGCGTTGCTTGAGCAACTTCTTATCCTGAGCGGCAGCACTGGCAATGATACCCATCACACGGCCGGGTTTGCTCAGCTCACCGGAGAATACAATGTTCTCCAGCCAGGCGTTATCGCCGCAGATACGCTTTACCACCTGGGCACCCTCGGCATTACTTATCACATCCGCAATGCTCACCGGGCGGCGCTGCTCATCCTTGAGCTCCTTGAGTTCAGTCTCCGCCCGTCCCAGCAGGAAACGGGCCTGGTCAGACTCAGAGCCTTTCAGTTTTTCAGCATTTTTCTTGTGATTGGCACACTGCTGTTCCTTTTCCTGCACCCAGCGCTTAACCTGCTCGCGGTAATGGCGGTAGGCATCGCCGGAGTTCCCTTCCACCCAGGCCAGATGCCGATTCAGCAGCAGATTAAGATTGGTTTCATTGCTCAGAAATTCCTTCATCTTCTTAGTACTGAGCCCAGGTACCGCTTCCACCAGCTTTTCCGCCAGTTTCTTGCGCAGTCTGGCAGGATTCTGCCATTCCGTATTTTCAATCTGCACCGCAGGGGAGGCAGCCTGCGCCACCTCCGGCAGCACACAGCAGCCCAGCATCGCAGCCAGAACACATACTCTAAGGATATTGGCTTGTTTCATAGTCAGAAAATTATGCGTAGTATTCTACCACGAATCTCATCAAGTTCCAGAAAAATCAAACGCCATTTACAAAAAGAAACCATGCAAACCAATCATCATATCGTTGATCTGCATGGTTTGCGGAAATATAAAACAGAAAGTTTATTTCTTCTCAGGCTGCACCTCCCAGCCGCCGCCAAGGGCTGTGCAAAGCTGGGCCAGTTTAATGCGGATATTCTGGCGGGTGGAGATGATGTTCAGCTCCGAGGAAAGCCAGGCGCGCTCAGCAGCTGCCACGCTCAGGAAATCCGTCATACCCTCATGATGCAGACGCAGAGAAAGCTCGGCAGACTCCTTATTGGCCGCGCAGGAAGCCTCATACTGCGGCAGCTGTGTGGTCAGTCTGGCATAATCAACAAGGCAGTTTTCCACTTCTGCAAAGGCTGCAAGCACAGTCTTGCGATAGTTCTGCATGCCGCTGAGCTGGTTCAGTTCGGCCTGCTTGACTGATTCATTAAGAGCCACACGGTTCAACAAGGTCTGACTTGCAGAAGCACCAAGGCTCCACGCTGTGCTCTGCCAGAACTGGGAGAAATCCGTTCCAGCACCGCCGGAAACACTACCTGTGAGGGAAAGGCGGGGAAAAAGATTAGCCACGCTCACACCGATGCGGGCAGTAGCGGCATGCAGTTCATACTCTGCACGGACAACATCCGGACGCCGCCGCAGCAACTCACTGGGAAGCCCGGTGGGCACACTGGGCACCAGATTATACACACTCTGCGACGGCAGCTTCAGGGCCACATTATCCACGGTGGTACCAAGCAAAGTGGCAAGCGTAATCTCACAGCTGCGGATATTGGCCTCCTGCGCGGGAATCTGAGCGCGGGTGGATGCAATCGTAGCACGGGATTCAGACAACGCCAAGGTGCTTTCCATGCCATTGGCATGGCGTTCCTGGGTCACCTTGTAGGTACGCTCCTGGTATTCCAGCTGCTCCTTGGCAATGCGGAGGCTTTCCTTAGCAGAAATCCACTGGAAGTAAGCAGATGCTATGCTGGAAGCCAATGCCGTGCGGGTAGCGGCAGCAGCAGCCTGGGTGGAACCCAGGGATGCAGCGGCGGCCTCTACCTCACGACGGGTACCGCCCCAGATATCCGGGGTCCAGGAGGCAGAAAGCGCACTGCTCCAGCTGCCATGGGAGGTGGAAGTCGTGAAATCGCCACGATTGGTGCCGCCGAAGCTCATGCCCAGGCTCGGGAAAAGGCCACTCTCTGTAGAGCGCAAGGCGGATTCTGCCTTAGCAATGGCCAGCGCAGCACTCACCATATCCGGATTAGCAGCAAAGCCGCTCTCAATCAGACGGGTAAGCTGCGGGTCGCGGAAGCAGTGCCACCATTCCTCCAGCGTTTCGCTTTCGGTACCAGGCGGCATAGCATTCACCCAGGTGGCGGGCAGTTCCGGTGCTGTGGCACCCATGAAATCCGGGCCCATCATGCAGGAGCTGAACAGAAAGCCGGCAAATGTAAGAGGTAAGATTCGTTTCATGTCGAAAAGTCATTCTATTTATTCGTGACGCAGAGCATCAATGGGATCCAATCGGGAACCCTTCCAGGCCGGATACCAGCCAAACACAATACCGATGACTGCAGCCACCGTAACAGAAAGCACCATAGCGGGCACCGAAACAGAAACCGGCCAGCCCATCTGCATACTCACCACATAGGAGGCAATGCGCCCCACTACGATACCAATGAAGCCGCCGATAGTGCAAAGCAGCACAGCTTCCAGCAGGAACTGCCACATGATATCACGCGGGCGGGCACCCACGGCCATGCGCAGGCCGATTTCCCGAGTACGCTCGGTTACAGATACCATCATGATGTTCATGATACCCACACCGCCCACAACCAGAGAAATCATGGCCACAGAAATCAGCAGACTGCTGATGGTGGAGGTGGTATCCGTCATCATCTTGACGAACTGGGAACGATCACGCAGGGTAAAGTCATCCAGCACGCCGGGTTCCAGCTCATGCTGGCGGCGAAGAACAGGGGTCATGGCATCCATGGCGGAACTGGGGTCCTTGCCATCCGCCACCTGCACGGCTATGGAATCCACCGTGCGGGTGCGCAGCGGGTGCGGAGCATTCGTGTACGGCTGCAAATCACAACCGGGATAGAAGTTCACACCAGAGGTAGCAAAGGTACTGGTGGAAGAAACCGTCAGGCCGCTGTTGGCCGCACCACCCTTCATGATAGTGGCTGTGCCGCTGGAGCCCATCAGACGCGTGCGGATACTGGTCCAGGGCAGGATGATGCAGTCGTCCTGGTCATTGCCCATACCGTCAGCGCCCTTGGTATCCAGCACACCGATAACGGTGAACACCACATCCTTGATGCGGATATCCTGGCCGATGGGTTCAGCATCGGCATAAAGCTCCTTGGCAATGGTATTGCCTATGAGACACACGCGGGAAGCCTCCTCTACCTGCTTCGCGGTAAAAGCGCGGCCGCGGGCCACTTTCCAGCCTTCGATGGTGAGGTAATGCTCATTACCACCCATGATGGAGCGTGGGCTCCAGTTCTGGTTGCCCACGATAACCTGGCCACTGGCACGCACCACGGGGGAAGCAGCCTTCACAAACTCCGGGCAGTCTTTCATGAGCGCGGTGGCATCGGTCGCGTAAAGGGAAGCGCGGCCGCCCATGCCGGAACTCACACCGGCAGTGCTTACAGACGCCCCGGAAACCGTCACCACATTCGTACCCATGGAGGAGAATTTATCGGCCACCTGCTTCTTGGAGCCTTCACCAATCTCCATGATGGCCACCACAGCGGCAATACCAATCACGATACCCAGCACCGTGAGTGCTGCACGCATCGGATTACGCACCAGCGCCTTAAGGCATGTTAAGAATAAGGTATTGAACTTCATTTCTGGAGTGTGGCTGAGAGTTCATCCGATACGCCATCGAGGATAAGGCCGTCGCACATGTTGATGGCGCGGTCCGTGAAGGCGGCGGTCTTGGGGTCATGGGTCACGATGATGACGGTGATGCCCTGCGTGCGGTTCAGCTCGCGGAACATGTTCATCACCTCCACAGAAGTGGTGGAATCCAGGTTACCCGTCGGCTCATCGGCCAGCAGAATGCCGGGGTTATTGATGAGCGAGCGGGCAATGGCCACGCGCTGCTGCTGGCCGCCGGAAAGCTGGGCCGGGGTGTGGTGCATGCGCTCCTTGAGCCCCACCAGTTCGATGAGCTCCAGAGCGCGCTTGCGGATTTCGGCCGTGCTTTTGGCGGGGTGGTAATAATAGGCCGGCATCATCACATTCTCCAGTGCGGAGGTACGGGCCAGCAGGTTGAAATTCTGGAACACGAAACCGATGCGCTTGTTGCGCAGCAGAGCGCGCTCATTGGCATTCAGGCCGGCCACGTTGTGGCCGTCAATCCAGAACTCACCACCGCTCGGGTGATCCAGACACCCCAGAATATTCATGAGGGTGGACTTGCCGGAGCCGGAGGCTCCCGTGAGGGAGACAAACTCGCCATCCTCAATGCGCAGGGAAATTCCCTTGAGCACCGGCAAGTCAATCTCCCCCAGGTGGTACACCTTGGTTATGTTTTTCAGCTCAATCATGGGTGTGAATTGAGATTGAAAGCTTACATGGGAGGGCCGGGGCGGTCACCACCTCTGGGAGCCTGGCCGGGCTTTGGTGCGGCACCGCCGGTGCCGCGCTGGCGGCGCTGCGGACCGTTCATGCCGAAGAGTCCCTTCTGACCGCCGGGAGCACCGGCCTTCATATCACCACGAATCACGCTGACACCGGTCACCAGTTCATCACCGGGCTTCAGTTCCTCGCCCTCCGGCAGGGTCACAATGGTGCGGGTACCGTCAGAATCACCCTTGATAACGCGGACCGGCGCCACGGTCTTATCGTCCACCTTGCGCCACACCATGGAGGGGCGCTCACCAGACTCAGCCTCATCGCGAGACGCTCTCGGACCGCGCGGGAAAGTCCCCTCAGCAATCTGGTCGGGGCTGGGGCGAAAATCGAAAGCAGCATCCGGCACCAGCAAAGCATCCTTCACTTCTTTCACGATAAAGTTAGCATTGGCGCTCATGTAAGGCAGCAGCTTGCGGTCCGGGTTCTCAATATCCACTTCCACAATGTAGGTCACCACGTTAGAGCTCATGGTGGCATTCGGGCGTATCTTATTCACCGTGCCGGTAAAATTCTCATTCGGCAGAGCATCCACCGTATAGCGCACCTCCTGGCCGGGCTTCACCTTGGCAATGTCAGCCTCATTCACGCTGGCCCAGATCTGCATCTTGCTCAGGTCACGAGCCACCAGGAACAGAGTCGTAGCATTCATACTGCTTACCACCGTCTGGCCCACGTTCACCTGGCGCACCACAATCGTGCCATCCACCGGGGTGGAAATGCGGGTGTAGTCGCGGTTGCGCATCTCGCTTTCCAGCTGGGCTTCGGCGCTCTGCAGCTGGGCCAGAGCACTGGCCTGCTGGGCTTCTGCCGTCTGCAGCTGAGCCGTAGCACTCTCCAGATTAGCGGCAGCAATCTCCGCAGCATTCACATACTGATCATACTGCATCTGGGAAAGAGCATCGCCCACACCCAGGTTCTTGGCACGGGTGAGGTCGCGGTCGGCCTTACTCTTGTTAGCCGTAGCCTGGGAAATAGAAGCCTTAGCCTGAGCTACGGAGGCATCGGAAGAAAGAATCTGAGCCTGAGCCTGAGCCACCTGAGCCTCTGCGCGCTTGATATTCAGCTCCACGATGGTGTCGTCAATGCGGGCGAGCAGCTGACCCGCCTTCACCTCACTGCCGTAGTCCACCGGGCGCCCATCCACATCCACGCCGAATTCTTTGATTTCACCTGTTACCTGAGCACCTACATCCACCAGTTCCTGGGGTTCCAGCGTGCCTGTGGCCTGCACCTTGCTTACAAAATCTTCCTGCACCACAGAAACAGTGTTGAACTGCGTCTGGGCTGCTGCAGAATCACCGGAGAAATACCAGTACCCTGCACCACCGGCACAGATAAGGGCTGCACCACCCCATTTAAAAATCGCTTTCACGGCTATATTCTACTATTTTTCCAGTTTTCTTGTCAAGATGTCTCTGACAGTTTCTCTACTGCTCAAGAACGAAAAAATACGCGCGGATTCTACATCCGCGCGTAAAAAAAAGGAACAACGAAATGACATCTAGTTCCAGCTATTCGAAAAATCAGGAACACCAGCTATACACCCTCAATCTGCTTTTTCGCGTAGTGTGAGGACAGATGGGCTGAAATCAGTTGCGCGAGCGACCGTCGTCCCAATCAGTCTGCGAATGGCGTTTTTCTGCTTCTCGCTGGGCATTGGCCGCCTCGGCCTCGCGCTGGGCAGCCTCCGCAGCAGCAGCCTGTTCTTCCGGGCTCACCGGTTCTGCCACATCTTCTTCCGGAGCCATACCTTCCGGCACATTGGCCTTGCGGGTAGGTCCGGCCAGTTCTTCCTCCATACTGGGTCTGATTCCTTCGAAGAAGCTCTTCACAACCATGGCTGCCATGTGACCACCGGAAATACGCTGGTGGGGCTTTCCTTCATAGAGTGCCACATAGGCATAGCGCGGATTATCTGCCGGCATGAACCCCGCAAACCAGGCCAGACGACAATCCAGCGATGGCGGGCCCCACTGGGCAGTACCAGTCTTACCGGCGTTGGAGGTGTAGCTGAGGGCAGCACGGCGGCCGGTACCACCATTCACCACAGCCTTCATACCCTTGCGAACCACAGCCAGAGCGCTGCTCATATCCTGCAGATTGCTCTGGGCTGCAGGTGTGAACTGATACACCACGTTACCCTCCTTATCCAGTACCTGGCGAATCAGTTGCAGCTTGGGCAGGTATTCACCATTGGCAATACCTGCCACCGCATGAGCCACCTGCAAAGGAGTTGCCAGCAGAGCCCCCTGCCCGATAGCCATGTTCGCAGCATCACCCGCCATGAACCCACGGCCATAGTTGCGGTGCATCCATTCCTCCGTGGGCACATTACCCGCCTTATCCGGCAGCGGGATACCCGTGGTGGATCCATAGCCAAAGCGTCTGGCTACCTCGCACAACCGCGCCGCGCCAATACGGGGATCGCGAGTAGCGGCAATCTGGTACATGAAAGGATTATTCGACAGCACAAGAGCCGTCACACAGTTGATAGAGCCGGAGAACTTGTTATGATTCTTGAATTCGTGGCCACCAATGCGCACACTGTATGGACAGTTCACATAGGTTCCTTCAGAAATCACATTGTGCCGCAACCCAGCAGCCACTGTAATTGTCTTGAACGTGGATGCAGGAGGATACACACCAGCATAAGCCCGGGATACCAGCGGCGTATCCGGATTCAGACGCAAAGCATCGTAATCTTTCTGAGAAATGGCAGGAATAAAGGTATTCGGGTCAAAGTTAGGGGCCGATGCCAGCACCACTACCTCACCGGTATGCACATCAATCATCACAAAGGCACCACGCCCCAGCGTATTATCCCGCAGAGACTGCTCCGCGGCTTTCTGCCACTCCAGGTTCAGCGTAGTCACAATGGTACCACCGGGCTTGGGCTTACTCTGCAATTCATCCAGAATCTTATTGCCGCTCTCATCGAACATGAGACGCCAGATACCAGGGCGGCCAGTCAGCTGCTTGTTGAATTTCAACTCCAGCCCTGCACGGCCTTCCTGACGTTCAAAGATAGGGTCATTGTGGTTAATGGGGCCTGTCGGCAATTTCGCCTTGACCCCCGTATATCCAAGAATATGGCAAGCGGATGTCTGGTGCGGATAATTGCGGATGTAGAGAGGAATCAGATGCCCGTATTCGATGTCACTTACTTTGGCACGAACTGGCTCCAGTTCACGAGCGCGGACTGTGGGCCCCACGGGCAAGGGCAACCAGCGGCGCTGCTTGTAATGGTCCAGTAGCTGAGCATCCGTTTTATCGTATACCTTTAATCCGGCCGACTCGTATGCAGCTATCACCTTGCGGGCAAGTCCAAGAATATGGCTCTCGCTCTCATCCTTCAACTGACCAAAATTAATGGCGGGCTGATATGCCACCTCTGAACATGCCATCACCAGGCCGTTGCGGTCGGAAATAATGCCGCGAGGTCCGGGCACTGTCAACGACATCGTACGAGCATTCTTGCGATTTGTTGCATAAGCCACGCGGGAGGGGTCATGCACCGTCGGATCTGTCACAGAGGTGGTCGGCTTCAACGAATCCAAGCCTGTCTCATCCGCTGCAGTATTGCCGATTTCCACATTTACAGGCGAATCAGGGTCCGCTGTTTTCTCATAACTATCAGCCTGTCCCACACCTTCCTGCATTGCAGGCGCGCGATCTTCACCGCCAAGTTTCACCGTACTCACCACTTCCTCAGCGGCTTCATCATCCGGCATATCGGCCACAAAAGGCACCTCACCCTCCTGCCCAAGGGCAAAGGGGCTTCCCCATATCATGGCCAGAACTACTAATCCGGTGTAGAGCTTACTCCTGAGCATCGCACCCCCATTCTACCCTATTTTACCCATAATAGTCAACCGTCAATTGTCAATCGACAATCAAAAAGCCCCATTGCCACTGGGGCAACGGGGCTTTTTAGTTGCTTCGATTGCTTAAAACTTAAGCCTCAGGAGCAACGTTGACGCGGCGGCCTTCGCGATCGAAGAACACGCGACCATCAACCAGGGAGAAAATCGTGTAATCGCGGCCCATGCCCACGCCCTTGCCGGGGTGGAACTTGGTGCCACGCTGGCGAACGATGATGTTGCCGGCAATCACAGTCTGACCACCAAACTTCTTCACGCCGAGGCGCTTGCTGCGGGAATCGCGACCGTTACGTACGGAACCTTGACCTTTCTTATGTGCCATGACTAGTTAGTATCTATGGGATAGGGGGTTAATAATCAGGCGTTGATAGCGGTAATCTGCACCTTGGTAAGAGCGGCGCGGAAACCCTTCTTCTTGTGGAAACCCTTGCGGCGCTTGAACTTGAAAGCGATGCCCTTGGCGCCACGAGCCTCCGGATCCAGCACCTTGGCCGTCACCGTTGCACCTGCCACCGTGGGAGCACCCACCTTAGTCTCACCTTCGTTCTCCACCAGGAGCACCTGGTCGAACGTGGTCTCGCCATCCTTCTCCAGACCAGCGAGGCGGTCAACGGTGAGGATATCACCGACCGTCACACGGTACTGCTTGCTGCCGGAAGTGAAAACTGCGTATGCCATAATTTTCAGAATTTTGATGTTGCACCCACTCATGCGGGCTGGCACATTATAGGCACGCAAGCGCATTTGTAAAGAAAAATTTCACACTAAAATGAAAAATTTGCAAAAAATTTTTAAAAATTCTCCTATTGAGGTCACATCGGAAGCCGATATGGTAGCGCTTGGCCGGGCCATGGCGGCAGAACTGGAGCCCGGCCAGGTATTCGGGCTGGTGGGTGACCTGGGCGCAGGCAAAACGCACCTGGTACAGGGTATATTAGAAGGGCTCGGGGCAGGAAACCCCGCTGCCAGCCCCACCTTCTCCCTGGTGCACGAGCACGATGACGGCTCCCTGCCCGTGGCTCACTTTGATTTTTACCGCATGAAGAGCCCGCAGGAAGCCATCGGCATAGGCTGGGATGAATATCTGGAAAGCGGCCGCATTCTGCTGGTGGAATGGGCTGACCGCTTCGACGGCGCCCTCATGCCCGCCGATACCCGTTGGCTCGTACTCCGCCACACCGGCGAGAACACCCGCACCGTCACCCTGGTTGAGTGATTAGTGATTAATGATTAGTGATTTACCCATCTTCTCTATGAATCAAACACCCCCTACAATTCCCAATAGCGAGATTCTGCTCTACACCTCCCCCGATGGGCAGGTGCAGCTCGATGTTCGACTGCAGGAGGACACCCTGTGGATGACCCAGCAGATGATGGCCGAGTTGTTCCAAACAACGGTGCCCAACATCAACGTTCATATCAAAAATATCCTTCAAGAAGCTGAGCTTCAAGAAGAGGGAACCATTAAAGAAATTTTAATAGTTCGAAAAGAAGGCTCGCGAAACGTGCGGCGTCCGGTTAATTTCTACAACCTGGACATGATTCTTTCCGTGGGGTACCGCGTCAATACACGGCGTGGCACACAATTCCGCATCTGGGCTACACAGCGCCTTCGCGAGTACCTGGTTCGGGGCTACGTGGTGCATGAAAAGCGCCTGCAGCAGCTGGGACAGGTGGTTCAGCTGATGCGCCGGGTGGAAAACCGGCTGGATGCCCGGCAGGTGCTGGATGTCATCGAGCACTACAGCACGGGATTGAACCTGCTGGATGACTACGACCACCAGTGTCTTACCCGCCCGGCAGGCTCCACCCAGTGCTATGTGCTGGAGTACGATGAATGCCGCAAACTCATCGACAGCATGAGCTTTGGCGCTGAATCTGATCTCTTCGGCCGGGAAAAAGACGATTCATTCCGCGGGGCCTTGGGCAATATCTACCAGAGCTTCGGTGGGGCAGATATCTACCCCACCATGGAGGAAAAAGCCGCCCGTCTGCTCTACTTCACTGTCAAGAACCACGCTTTCTTCGACGGCAACAAACGCATTGCCGCCGCCGTTTTCCTGTATTTTCTCGACCGCAACAACGCGCTCTTTCTCAACGGCAACAAACGACTGGCCGATGCCACCCTCGTGGCGCTGGTCATCCTCATCGCAGAGTCCCGCCCGGATGAGATGGAAACCATCATCTCCGTTATCCTCAACTGCATGCAGCCATGAATGCAAGCTCTAAGCCAACACCGGTTAATACAACACCGCGAGAATACATGCTGAAGCTGCCGGATGGCGCCCCCATGGGGCCTCTGGCACTGGATATTGTTGCAGAGTTGATCAGGCAGGGCGAAGTGACGGAGGATTATCTCTTTACTGCCGCAGATACAAATGACTGGCGTCCCATCCGTGAGCTGCCGGGGTTGCCGGAACGGGCGTTCCGGGCACCGCAGGCCAATAAGCTCAAAGCGGGCAAGGCGGATTTCGGCCAGCTTCTCACCAGTTCACTGGCCGCAGCCGCCACATACACCGCTCTGTTCCTGCCGTTTACCCTGCTGACACCCCGCAGGCATCATCTGGCAGAGGTGGAAACCTGGATTGCAATAGCAGTCGGGGTTCTGGTCATTGGCATCATTCAGGCCATCGTGGCATTCGGGGTATTTCGCCATCTCAACCTCCCCCGAATCGGCAAAGAACTGGTAGTGGTGGCGCTGATCAGTTTCTGGTTCCTCCCCATCCTCCTGCTGAGAGACCTGGCAGGTGAACTTGACAGCGGATTCTCCTACATCGCCGTTATATGCCTGGCCTTGGTTACCGCCCCGTTTCCTATCCTGCTCTGTCTCTTCAACCGTTTCTTTGACCGGAAGTAGCACCGGCACGAATCACAGCGCCGGCATCAACCGTGGAAAGGAGCAGTCGTTGTTTCTCCGTTTTTACTCCGGCCAGGCAAAACTGGTCACGATACGGACAAGTCCGCTCGTGACCAGGTTGAGACGGTGGTAATCGAGAGTATCGGGGGTATCGGTCGGCTCATGGTAGTTGGGATTGCGAATCATGGCCGTATCCGTCACCATGACAGAGGGAATGCCCAAGGGGTGGTAATTGCGGTGGTCGCTGAAGAAGAGCTCTGTTTCCTCTGCCCAGGGTGCATTGATACGGGCGGCCGGCATGTGCTGCTTCAAGACGGAATAAATCCGCTTCGCCAGGCCGAATGTCTCCAGATTGCCCACCACGGCTATAAAATTGCCGACGGTGGGAAGCAAGAGAGAATAACCGGGAAACAGAGAGGGCTGACTGTCCGGCTCATCGCTGTAGTACCCCAACATCTCCAGGCAGATAAGGCCCAGTACCTTCTCCCTGTCACAGGCAGCCGCGTGGTGTGCACTGCCCATATCCTTACTTTCGAACCAGGGCGGTTCCTCACAGGCCCAGGCTACCAGCTCAATATCATGCTCAGGTTTACCCTTGGGCAACTGAGCTGCCAGCTCAAGCAGGGCAGCCACGGCACTGGCATTATCATCTGCCCCGGGATTCTCCCCTTCCCCGGTGTCGCATGCATCATAGTGCGCGCCTATGATATAGCGTTTTCCCGACTTTCCGCGGCGTAAGGCACAGATATTATAGTGAGTCTCCCCATCGGAAGTGGTGAATTCCTGCAAAGTGACTGCCCAGCCGGCGGCAGCCAGTTCCTCCTTGATATAGTGCCGCGCCTGCTCCAGCGTATCGCCATAGCGCGGCTGGGCACAGAGCTGCTCCACATGCCCTCTCAGCCGCTGCGCCGCTTCAGGTGCAGGACGGCTCACCGGCTGCTCAGCAGAATGCTCCACCAAGCAGCTGCACGCCGAAACAAGACACAGGAGCAAGACACCAAAAATCCATCCTGCTACCTTGCACGTTTTTAACCCCAATTTTTTAAACGTACATCCAAGAGCCTTATCCGAGCCTTTTTCTACTCTCTTCATGTTCTGCCCTCATTGGAATGAGAAGAAATCAAATCCAGCAAGTTATCTGAGTTATATTTATCGAAATCAGATTGAAACAGTCTATCCTGAATAATCCGATATTTCTCGAACTCGCTTTCAGCGAATACCTTTGCCACCTGGGCTGAAACACGTCCTACATTATTGAGCAACTCATACTCATTGAACTGCAAAAACGCATCCAATTTTTTTGCCCAGTCTTCCATCGACATGGGAATATGCCTTTCAGCCTGTTCCTCAGCATAGTCCAGGTACATCGAAACGACCCTGTCTAACCTGCGAAGCTCGTGTTCTGTCAAATAGTTTTTAGCAACGGAAACATCGCTCTTGATAATTTTCCCGGACGGCGCATTTTTCCACGAGGTTAGCCCCATATGCTCTTTCTGGCTACTAGCGCGGTCGATTATTAATTCCGCTGCGGTATGCCGATGTATCGCAAAATGCAATTTATTTTGCACGTGAGCAAAAAAGTCAAGTGTGGTCTGAGCCTTGGCATCATAGTCAAAAGACGTGGCATATATATCCGTTATCTTCTGATAGAACAAGCGCTCACTTGCGCGGATTTCCCGGACCTCCTCCAACAAACTTGTGAAATAGTTCTCATTGAAGAAAGTTCCGTTCTTCATTCGCTCTCTATCGATGACGTATCCACGTATTGCATAATCTCTGAGAATACTGGTCGCCCATCTACGGAATGCTGTCGCCTTCTTTGAGTTAACACGATAACCCACTGCAATTATCGCATCCAGATTATAATGTTTTGTATTATAGGTTTTACCATTTGTGGCAACTACCGAGAAAAGCTCGGTAGTTGATTTTTCGTCCAGCTCTCCCTCGTTGTAAATATTCTTGAGGTGTAAACCTATATTATCCGTAGAACAATCGAAAAGGGTTGCCATTAATTTCTGGCTCAACCAAATCGTATCGTCCTGAAGCCTGACTTCAATTCCATCCTCCCTGGCCTGATTTGTAAATATGAGGAATTCAGCCGTGCTATTTCTTATCTGAATTTTCTTACCCATTTCTACAAATCTCCTGGTATGAAATCGATTAGGGCATCAGAATCACATGGTGGCTCACACCATCACTCAAACAGGGAGAGTACAGCCTCAGCAGCCTTGGCGGCGGCGCCGCCGTGACCGAGGGTGGCCATGGATTCCTGCATTTCTGCCAGCACCCTGGCGCGGGAATCGGGCCGGGTAAGGCGCTCGAGCTCGGCGATGCAGTTCTCCACGTTGAAATCATCCTGCAGCAGCTCGCGGGTCACGGGTTTATCCACCAGAATGTTCACCATACCCACATATTTGATGGTAAGCACCATGCGGGCAAAGAGGTAGGTACCGTAAGCGACCTTGTACACCAGAGCAAAGGGCAGCTCATGCAGAGCAGCCTCCAATGTTGCAGTGCCGGAGGTGACCAGGGCTGCCTCAGAACGGTCCATGAGGTCATGGTAGCTGCCGGGGCAGATATTGATGATTTCGGCCGGCATGCCGGCTTCATCGGCCATGCGACGCATGACGGCGGCCAGCTTCTCGGAGGAGGCAGAGGTCTCGAAACGCCACTCGGGGTGGCGGGTACGGAGTTCCTTCACCACATCGAGGAACACGGGGAAGTGGCGCTCCACCTCGCGGTTGCGACTGCCGGGAAACAGGCCGATGAGGTTCTTTTCACGCACATCCGTGCGGCGGGCGGCCAGAATATCATCCACCAGCGGGTGACCCACAAACTCGGTGCGAAGGCCAGCTTTCTCAAAGAGCGGCTTCTCGAAGGGGAAAGTACACATCATGAGGTCGAGCACCGCAGCCAGCTTGGGGATACGCCCCTTCTTCCAGGCCCACACCATGGGGGCGATGAACCAGGCAATCTTCGTCTTCGGGGAAACCGTCTTCACGCGCTCGGCAAGGCGCTGATTGAATCCGGGGTAGTCGATGAGCAGCAGACAATCCGGCTGGTCGGCGGCAATGCGTTCCGTCATCTCCTTGAGTTTACCGGCAAAGAAACGAATATGGCGCAGCACTTCCACAATGCCGATAACGGCTGCGGCATCCGCCCAGTCCTCCACACCGGGGGCAAGGGCATGCATGCGGTTACCGCCAAGGCCCACAATTTCTGCATCCGGCTGGCGGCGCAGCAGTTCCTGAATGACCAGAGCTCCCTGTTTGTCGCCGCTCTTCTCGCCAGCTACCACATATATCTTCATGTCTCTACTCTACCACGCGCGCGAAAAATTGCAAGAAAAGACTTTTATTCCGTGTAAATGTGTGCATAATGCCCGCATGCACGAATTCCTTGTTTTCTGTATGGACTGCATTCAGCAGTGGGGATACTGGGGCGTGGTCATCCTGATGGCTATGGAAAGCTCCATCATTCCCGTTCCCAGTGAAATCGTGGTCCCCCCGGCAGCCATCATTGCCACCTATCCGAATGCAAATATGTCCTTCTGGGGTGTTGTGCTGACCGGCACGGTGGGCTCCTATCTTGGTTCGTGCGTAATGTATTTCATGGCTCTGTGGCTGGGGCGCCCCTTCGTGTACCGTTTCGGCAAATACTTCCTCATGCCACCGCACAAAGTGGAAAAGGCTGAAATATTCATGAACAAGTACTCCACCGCCGGCATTTTCTTTGCACGCTTCCTGCCGGTTATCCGCCACCTTATCTCCATTCCCGCCGGTCTGGTCAAAATGAATTTCACCATGTTCAGCATCGCCACTATCACCGGCTCTGCCATCTGGTGCTGGGTGCTGGCCTGGTTCGGCTACAAGGTGGGTAACGACCACCCGGACATCATGAAAAGCCCGGAAGACCTGGTGCATGCCGTCAAGGATGAATCCCACCTGGTGGTGCTGGCTATTGTCATGGTAGCCAGCCTGTATGCCCTCATGAAATTCATGACCCGCGAAAAAAAATAATCCCTTTCCTTGCTATGTCCAACGAAAATCTCATCGATGAAATTCTGCGTCTCAAGAAGGAGCGCAACGCCGTAATCCTGGCGCACAGTTACCAGCGCCCCGAAATTCAGGATCTGGCCGACTTTGTAGGCGATTCGCTGGCACTGGCCCGCAAGGCACAGGAAGCAGAGTGCGATGTCATCGTATTCTGCGGCGTGCATTTCATGGCCGAGACCGCCTGCATCCTGAACCCGACCCGCACCGTGCTGCTTCCGGATGCGAATGCCGCCTGCTCGCTGGAGGCATCCTGCCCCGCAGAAGAACTGGCTACTTTCCTTGAGGAAAACAAGGATAAGAATTACTACGTGATTGCATACGTGAACTGCTCCATCGGCGTGAAGGCCCTGGCAGACGTCATCGTGACCAGCGGCAACTCCCAGCGCATCATCGAGACAGCACCCACGGACCGCCCCATCCTCTTTGTGCCGGACCGCAACCTGGGCGCATGGACCTCCCTGCAGACCGGTCGCACCATGACCATGTGGAACGGTGCCTGCCATGTGCATGAGCGCTTCACCCGCGACCAGCTGCTGGCTACCAAGGCCCAGCACCCGGATGCCCTGGTGGTATGCCACCCGGAGTGCCAGGAACCCATCCGCCTGCTGGCCGACCACATCTGCTCTACTGAAAAGATGATTCCCTACTGCCGCGAAAGCGAGTGCAGCAAGTTCATCATCGTGACGGAAACCGGCATTCTGCACCGCCTGCGCAAGCTGGTGCCGGGCAAGCAGTTCATTCCCATGAACATGGGCACCTGCTCCTGCGCCGAATGCGAATACATGAAGCTGAACACGCTGGAGAAGCTGCGTAACTGTCTGCGCGATATGTCCCCGGAGATTCGTGTACCGGAGGACCTGCGTCTGCGAGCCGCTGCCCCGCTGCAGCGCATGCTGGAGCTTTCCCTCTAAAGCCACCCATGAACCTGGCACCGCATATCCTGGCCCACGGCAACTGGATTTCCATGGAGGAATTCATGGAAATCGCACTCTATGACCCGGAAGGCGGTTATTACAACAACAATATAGCCGATATCGGCTTCCGCGGTGATTTCTCCACCACCGCCACCATGAGCGACCTGCTGGCCCGCCGCCTGGTGCAGCAGTGGGAGCAGAGTTGCAAGGCTTTCAATCGCCGTCTGCCTATCATCGAAATCGGCGGTGGCAACGGCGATATGGCTGTAAGCATGGCGCGTACGCTCGGATTCTTCAACCGCCTGCGCGTGCGCTACTACATGGTAGACCGCTCCAAGGCGCTGCGCGACCTGCAGCTCATGGTGGGTGGCAACTTCGTGCGCGTGTACGATACCATAGAAAAAGCCATCAAGCACGCCGGGGGACGCGCCTTCATCTTCTCCAACGAGCTGCCGGATGCCTTCCCTGCCCGCCAGTTTGTATTCCAGGACGGCCAGTGGCTGGAGCTCGGTTTCTCCGTACTCCACGGCCAGTTTGTCCGCACCGTGAAGGAACGCCCGCTGCCGGAGTCCAGCGTATTCACCCGCTGGGCCTACGAAGGCCAGATTGTGGAGGTGCAGGAAAGCTACCACAAATGGTACGCCGCCTGGCAGCCGCTGTGGAAATGCGGCACGCTGGTCACCATCGACTACGGTGAGCTGAACGATACCCTCTACCACCGCCGCCCGGCCGGTACCCTGCGCGGCTACAAGGCCCACCACCTGGTGAATGCCAATGAACTGCCCGCCCTGGCCGGACGCTGCGATATCACCGCCGATGTCAACTTCACGGACCTGCACCAACTGGCAACCAACTGCGTAGGTGACCGGGTGCAATACATGAGCCAGCATGATTACCTGAAAGACCTGGCAGACCCCATGAATGCTGCAGATCGACACCTCATCGCCATTCCTGGTGCGGGAGACCACTTCAACGTACTCATTCAGCACCGTTTTGAATCATGAGCCGCAGGAAAACATTTACCATTATTTCACTGCTGGCGGCCAGCATGGGAACTCTGCTGCTGGCAGGTGACTTTCTCATGCCTAGCTGGCTCTGCCGTGGCGGCGAATGGGAAGGCCCGATTACCGACCATTTTGACGGCACATTTTTCTACAACCCGGAGCCCAGCACGCTGTACAAGACCAGTAACCTGCTCCAGTGGCTCAGCGAACGCCACACCAAGGGCGTTTATCCCACGGTGAACACCCTGTCACACCAGCCGGAATTCGCCAAACAGGTGGATGGCGGCAACTGGGAAGTAACCATGGTGAATCACTCCACCATGCTCATCCGTATGGCAGGACTCAACATTCTGACCGACCCGGTATGGAGCGACTACACCAGCCCGGTCCAGGGATTCGGCCCCAGACGCCAGCGTCCTGTGGGTATTGCCTGGGAAAAACTGCCGAAAATTGATATCTGCCTGCTCTCCCACGACCACTACGACCATTTCGATGCAGACACCGTCAAACGCCTGGCTGCAGAGCATCATCCCCTCTTCATCGTACCGCTGGGGCTGGGCAATCTGGTAAAATACCACTGTGGTGACGATGTAACTCTGATTGAAGCGGATTGGTGGGAAAAAGTGCAGCACGGCAATCTGAACATCACCCTAACCCCCGCCAAGCACTGGAGCAACCGTTACCGCAAAACATACACCCGCAACCGCTCGCTCTGGTGTGGATTCTACCTGCAATCCCCCGGCGGACCGTCCATCTACTATGTAGGTGATTCCGCGAAATCCGGCTGCTTTGCTGATATCCGTTCCCGGCTCGGGGCTCCGGATGTTGCTCTTCTGCCCATTGGCGCATACAAGCCAGACTGGATTCGCAACGGCCACATCTCCCCGGCGGAAGCAGTAGAGGCTTTCCAGCAATTGCAACCCCGACAAGCCATCGCATGCCATTTCGGCACCTGGCAGCTGGCTAATGAGGGGTACCAGGAAACGCTGGACGATCTAGAGAAAGCGCTCCGCAATGCCAGAATCCCGCATGAGCGTTTCATCGCCCCGGACAACGGACAGACCCTGCGCGGCAGCAAATAATAAAAAAGCCCGTGCTTCTGCAAACACTGCAATAGGCAAAGATTGACACCTGACCAGGCGGAATCAGTCGCCCCCCTGTCCCGATAAACGGCAGGGATTTATCTTCATCTTATTTCAGCTTTCTGCGGGTTACAATGTAAACTTTATCCCCATGCCGCACCTTGGTGGGCACGGCGATCAACGCCGTAGCTCCCTTGGGAGCCACGGAAACAATCTGAGTCTCACCCTGTTCATTATCGCAGCGGACCTCCGGCACGGTAACACGCACAATACCCGTGGTCACACCAGTAATCTCGATCTTATCTCCCGGGGCGACAGGGCCGGCTTCCAGGCGAATTTCGGCCACCTCAGGCTTGGCATACCAACGCATCACGCGACCGAGGTGCTGGCGCTGTTCCAGCGCAAGACTGTTGGAGCAACCGCTCCAGGTCTCCCATTCCTCGCCCAGGTAATAACCACCGTGCCAGAACTGGCGGTTAAATACACGCAGCAATTCATTTTCCCAGGTTTCCACTTTTTCCGGGCTCCATTCTCCGGCAGCGCAGCACTGCACCGCCTCCTTGTAAACAGAGGTCACGGTGGACACATAGGCCTCCGAACGGCCACGGCCTTCCAGCTTGAACACTGATACACCGGCTTCCACCAACTGATCGATCACGCGAATAGTGCAGATATCCTTGGGCGACATGATGTACTGGTTATCAATATCCATTTCGAAGCCCGTCTCAGTATCTGTCACGCGATATTTGCGGCGGCAAAGCTGGTAACACTGCCCCCGGTTGGCGCTGGCATTGTAGGCAGCCAGGCTCATACCACACTTACCTGAAATACCAATGCAGAGAGCACCGTGCGCAAACACCTCGATACGCACCAACTTACCAGAAGGACCTGTAATATTTTCTCGCTTGATACCTTCGATAATGTGGCGAATCTGGCTCAATTTCAGCTCACGGGCCAGCACCATCACATCCGCATAGGCTGCAAAGAAACGAACAGCACCCATGTTGCACACATTTGCCTGCACAGAAACATGCACCTCCAGGCCAATGCTGTGAGCATAGGAAATAACCGCCAGATCCGCGGCAATCACAGCATCTACTCCGGCATCTTTAGCCTGGCGCAGCAGTTGCTGCATGCCTTCCATCTCCTCATCGTAAATAATCACATTGCAGGTCAGGTACGCCTTTGCTCCGCATGCATGGCACAGGCGTGCAACCTTCGGCAAATCCTCAACAGTGAAATTAACCGTGGAACGAGCCCGCATATTGTACATACCCACCCCGAAATACACACTATCTGCCCCTGCTCTCAAGGCTGCAGCCAGAGACTCAAATGATCCGGCGGGGGACATGATTTCCAATTCCTGCATGCGCGGAAGTGTACCTGTTATCCAACAAAAGGTCAAGTATGAAGCCATTAGACGCGTTAAAAATGCTTTTTTTCATCATACTGGCACAAACTTGCTTGCCAAATCTCCGGGCATCAGTTAGATTTATACAACGAGAGCTTACTTCACCATGAAAAAAAATCTTTTCATACTGGCCACTGGCATTCTGGCCATCATGCCGATTCAGGCGAAAACCACCATTTTCGATAAACCGGCAAACACCACAGTGCTTGAAAACATCAGCTGCGAAGCGGGCACCATCAAAGGTAAATTCGGGACCATGTATACCCGCATGCCCATTTACAATGTATCCCACTTCCGCAAGGCCAACGCCGCGACAGCAGCCATTGCCGTCACTGTCGATATCTCCTCCTCGGCTAAAGTGACTGAACCCACCAAGCTGCTGACTATTGACAGCACGCATGAGCTCGGTCTCATAGCCACCCCCACAGGCATTACAGGCAACTGGCACGGAGAACCCTGGGGCGTGACAGTCCCTTACGAAAAACTGGCCACCCACCCAGCCGCATTCAGGCGCAATGGTTCATCATATATCAGCTTCACCGTGGTCGTTTCCGGATGCTGCGGTTCCGGGTGGAATGGAGTCGGCGGAGTCATGGGGTACGATGTCAATGGAGACCTCATCATCAATCTGCCTCTCCTGGCATCAGCTGAGAACAAGGATTTCAAATCCATCACGGCAAATCTGGATCTGGTCAAAGCCGTTTCAGTCTCATCCGACGTAAGTAGCTCCACGGCTCAGATTGCAGCGCAAGCCGCCAGACAGGCTGCCAAGATTGAGCGCAAATATCTCCGCGCTCGCGGTGAATGGATGTCCCCGGCTCAATGGGTGACAGGCGGCATCATAGGCATGGTACTCCTGGGTGGTATCAGCATTGCCTGTTTCCGGAAGGAGAAATGGTAAAGCTTCAACAAAACCTGAAAATCCCCCATCCGGTGATAGCGGATGGGGGATTTCTTTTTTCAGGGAAATTCCGGTTACTTATCCATTCCTGAATCTTCACCTCCGGTCAGCCAGGAAATACTGAACGGAGCAAAGCGGATATGCTTGATGGGGTGCCCATTCACCTCATACAGAATACCCGCCACCCCCGGCTTGACTGGGCAAAGAACAGAGTAGGCAAAGGGACCATCGCCCACACGCTTCTCCACGGGCCAGGTCTTACCATCATCATAGCTCATCTTGATGATGCCATTGGTACGGCTACCCGTAGTCGGTGTAGAGAAAAGGATGCGGCCGCGACCACCCAATGCTGCATCGTCCTCGTGGGAATAACGCGTCAGGCCATTCTGGCAGTTCGGGCTCGTAAGCTCAGGGTGGTCATTCACCGGTCCCCAGCTCTCACCACCGTTATCAGAATAGGCCACCTTGCGCATTCCTCCACCCCAGGCGCGGGATACAACGAGCAAGCCACCGTCAGTTGTTTCCACAATTGACACCTCATTGATGCCGCGTCCGGCATCGGACTTCTTACCGATTTTCCAGGTCTTACCGCCGTCATCAGAATAAGCGGCTGCCAGGGTCCAGTTGCCAAAGGGGCCTTCATTCAAAGGCACAACAATGCGTCCCTTGTGTTCACCCCGGGTAATCTGCACACCCGGATTCGGGCCACTGCAGGTGATGGTCACGCCATCATTCTTGGTAAACTGGGTCACATCTTTGGGCTTGCTCCACTTTTTGCCATTCTTGGAGAAAGAAACAAAGTTACGAATGCAGCGGTCATCCTTCCACCCTGTAGGAATATCGGGGGTGCGTTCCTTGATTCCCTGCGGATAGCGCTGGAAGAAGAGCACAATCTGGTTGGCCTTCTGGTCATAAATCAGACAGGGATTATTGAAGGTTGCGCCCTTGGACGCAGCCGCCACTACAGGCTTGCTCCAGGTCTTGCCGCCGTTGCGGCTGGTGGAGACAATCAGGTCATTCTGCCCCTGGTCCGTATCCTGGTAGCGACCTTCAGCCATAGCCACCAGAAGTCCGTTGGCATTGATGATATCCGGTATGCGGATACTGGCATAGGGATTACCCTCCCCCGCCACAAAAACATCTACCGCGCGTCCATACGGCTCGCTATCCAGCTCTGCAAGCTCAGCCTTAGTGGCAGCCTTGCCGGGCAGCATCGCGCCCTTTTCCTTCTTTTTCTTCTTCCCCTTTTTCTTTACAGGCTGCTCCGCTGTGTACTCATCCTGTGCAAAGGCCGGCGTAAAAGAAACTGGTGCCGCTACCAGTAAGGTAGCGGCACACAGTATGATTGATGAAATTTTCATCGTTTTAGGCATTATCCTTCTTAGGCAGGCAGAAAAGAATGATACCGCAAAGCATCATCAGGATACCGGCCAGGCTCAGTACAGCGGAGAGCGGAGTACCGGCATCCTTCAACATACCACCCAGCCAGGATACCAGAGCACCGGCACCCACGGAGGTCAGGTTCAGTAGGCCGTAACCCGTGGCGGCAAAGCGCTCATCGATGGTGTTACGAAGCACAGGCATGAGCGTGGCATCCATGGAGCCCTGAGCCACACCCTGCATAGCCACAAGAGCCAGCACAGCAGCCAGACCAATCTCAACACCGAAAATCATAGCCAGCAGCACGCAGGGACCAGCAACACAGAAGGCAATACCGGGCACATAGGCACGAGCATTCTTGTTGCGCAGATACCAGCGGTCTGCAATCACAGCACAGGCCAGCACGGAGATATACTTGGCAATGTTAATCCAGAACGTAGCCTGCGGACCAGCCTCGGCCTCGTCGATACCGAACATATCCTGCAGCAGGCGGGGATACCAGCCCAACAGGAACCAGTTGGCAAAACCGGCGAAGGAAATCATGAGCAGCAGCAGGTACATGCCGCGACCGGTGAAGATGCTCTTGAGCATCTGACCCAGAGTGAAGCTGGGAGCAGCAGGAGCTGCTGCAGTTTCCGTAGCAGTCTCAACAGCAGCGGCTTCCTCAGCCTTCGGATCACGCAGGAAGAAGAGCACGATGAGACCGTAGGCCACACCAATGAAGCCGAACAGCTCAAACGTAAGGCGCCATCCCAGCTGGCAGGGGTCACCAGCCATCATGGCACCACAGCCAGCCAGCACCTGACCGGCATAAATACCACTCATGTGCAGGCCTGTGGCCAGGGAGCGGGTACTGCCGCGGTGGAAGTCCGTGATCAGAGCCAGAGCAGCGGGGATATAGAAAGCCTCGCTCACGCCCATCATGGCGCGCCAGAAGATAAGCTCTTCATAACTCTCAGACTTACCGGTCATCCAGGTCACAATAGACCACACCACCAGGGAGCACATGATGATGAAAGAACGGCTGAAGCGGTCTGCCAGATAGCCACCCACAGGAGAGAGAGCAGCATACACAATGAGGAAGGCAGAGGTCACGATACCGAACTGAGCCTGGGTCATCTCAATGCAGCCCGGGCCTTCGGTCATGGACTTATTGAGCACAGCCAGCAGCTGGCGGTCGAAGTAGTTCAGCATCACCACCACCCAAAGCACGGCCACGGCAATCCAGGCCCACTTACCGGGCTTGGTTACGGGTGCATTCGGAGAGATGGCTGGTTTCTTGAGGCCCTTTTTGCAGGCAGCCATAACGGCCAGCACAGCAATACCGATAGCCACCCAGGGGGTGAGATCGGCCAGGAACGACAGTACGGGATTAGGTTCAGGCATATGTTTGTTTCTTTGTTGTTATTTGGAGAGATTCAGGGTAGAGATGACGGGTGTACGCACGCCGGGATGCGTCTCGCCGGAGATGATGAAGACGGTGCCCATCACCTTCACGGCAGGGGCCGTGGCAATGCCGATGCTGTTCTGACCGGCCACGGCCCATACTCCCGTTTCCGGGTTAAAACTGTACACCGTGGTGTTCTGTCCGGGGTGGTCAGCCGGAGTATTGCCGGCCAGACTGGCGCGGTAGAAATTACCGGGGTCACCGCAGAGCAGCAGCATGCCGCCACGCATGGTGGGCATGGGAGTAGCGGGAGCCACGATGGTCTCAGGCATATCGGCAGCCTGGGTCCAGGTGTTGGCAGCGGGGTCGTAGCACCAGGTGCTCTTCAGGTAGGTGCGTTCTGCAGCGCCCTTGGCATCCGGGTGCAGAGAGCAACCGCCGGTCACATAAATCTTGCCGTCCTTCCACACGCCGGCAGCAGCCAGCATGCGGCCTTCGCCCGGCATGGGAGCCAGTTCCTGCCAACCGGCAGCGGGGTTCTGCAGGTCGAGCACATAGCTGCTGCTCAGGCAGGTCACGGATTCTGCCTTTTCCTGACCACCAAACACATAAAGCTTGCCTTTCACCTGCACAAAGGCGGGGTAGGCAATGGTGGTGGGCAGTGCGGGCAGTGCCTCACTGCTGCCATCGGCCTTGATTCGGGTCACGGTGGCAAGGTGGCCTTCCATATTGCAGCCACCGGCAATCACCATGCAGCAGCCCTTGGTGGTATGCGCAGCATAACCGATGGGGTACGGCAGCTTCGCCAGTACGGAGCAACTGCCATCTGCCGGGTTGATGCTCAGGATTTCATCGTAGAACACCTTGGCACCTCGCTCTGCCGGAGTCTTGGCACCCGGCTTGGCATTCGGGAAATTGGCACCACCAATGGCCAGAATACGCGGTCCCTCAGCGGTCCGCACCACACTGGCCACCATACCGGCACGCCCCACGGTGTCAGAGATTTTCGGACTCTCGGCCAGCGACAGGGATGCCACCTTGACCGGTGCAGCCTTGCCGCAGCCGGGGCAGCACTGGGCTGACAGTGGCAGGGCGGCCACAGCGGCCAGAATAAAGAAATTCTTCAACATGGCTATATTACATCTTGGCACCCCAGACCTGGTTCGAACGCTTGCCGGGGCGCTGTTCACCGTTCACAATCACAGCCATGCCGTTCCATACAGCGCAGGGCAGCACGGCACGGGCCACGGCAATCTCGCCGGCATCATACCAGGTATCGCTGCCGGGGCAGTAGCACAGGCTCTGGTTGTGGAAACCGGGGTGGTTCTGCGGGGTAAAGCCCTTCACCGTAGCGTCATCGCCACCCAGCAGGTAGATGCGGCCGCCAATCACAGGGGCGGGCGTGGGGGCGGCACCGCAGTAGTGCGGCAAGTGAGCCAGACGGCGCCAGCCCGTCTCGGCACTCCAGCTCCAGGCATCTGTCAGCATCTCGCGGGCCATGCGGCCTTCATCGCCGGGCTGCAGGCCGATACCGCCCAGCACATAAATAGTGTGGCCGATAGTGGCCATCTGCTGCAGGAAGCGACCACGGCAGGGCATGGGCTCCCCATCGCTCCAGGTATCAGTCTCAGGGTCATACACCCACATGCGGGCTTCGGCATCTTGTTCACCGGGCGCCACGGAGCCGCCCTGCACATATACCTTACCACCCATCACAGCGGCAGCGTGGCCGGTAAGCGTGGTGGGCAGCGGAGCCACGGCCTTGCACTGCACATCGGCACCATCCCAGGTAAGCATGTAGCAATCCGCCACAGCGCCGTCGGCATTGCTGCCGCCGATCAGCATCACACCCTGCGGCAGGGTTACCGTGGCACCATAGCCCAGGGGCTTGGGAAGCGGAGTGGCATCCTTCCAGCCATCGCTGGAGGGCAGAACATAAATGCGGTCCGTCCAGCGCTTGGGGCCGCCTTCCCAGAGCGGTTTTTCCGGGAAATTGGCACCACCGCACACGATAAGAGCACCGTTACTTACGCCGGCGTAGGAACCGGCAAAACCTTCAACATCCGGCAAGTCTGCCAGCTGTTTCCATTCCAGAGAAAGCTGTTCGTTTTGCATGATTCCCTACTTTACCACATCAGCGGGGGATACAGCAAGCAGGATTTACCTGTTCTCATAGAATTCGGGTAAATTTTTCCACATCAGAAGGCGTAATGGCATCCAGCTCATCCAGCAGGGCAGCAGCGAAGCTTCCGGGATGCGGGCAGCGGGCTGCAGCACGTTCACCGGCAATGCCCAGGATGGCCGCACAGGCAGCAGCACCCGTGAAGGCATCGGGCGCGGCGGCCACACAAGCCGCGGCCAGCGCTCCCATGGCGCAGCCTACTCCCGTGACACGAGTCATCAGTTCATCCCCATTCCCGAGGGCCAGCATGCGTGCGCCGTCGGTTACATAGTCCACGGGCCCTGTAACCAGCACGGTACAGCCGCACTGCTGCGCCAGCTTGCGGGCAGCCTGCACGGCGGCGGAACTTTCTGCTGTAGTATCCGTTCCGCGCCCCCCTGCTGACTCACCGGCCAGCGCCATAATCTCAGAGGCATTGCCACGGATGAGCGTGGGGTGCATGCTCAACAATTCACGGCAGAATTCCGTACGAAAGCCCAGCAGTCCCACGGCCACCGGGTCGAGCACCCAGGGAATACCGGCAGCATGCGCTGCATCCACTGCATGGCGCATCACCTCTGCCTGGGCATGCGACAGGGTCCCCACATTCACCAGCAGACCACTGCCGCAAACCTTCAGCAACTGCGAGCATTCCTCTGCATCGTTCAGCATGACAGGCGATGCCCCCACGGCCAGCAGCATGTTGGCCGTAAAATTCTGCACCACACTATTGGTCAGCGACAGAATGAGCGGTTTCTTCTCCCGCAGATTCTGCAGTACAGCGGCTAAGTCTTCTGTTTTCATACGAGTTCGCGGGCAGCTTTTTCAGGATCTTCGGCAGCGCAAATGGCAGATACCACCGCAATGCCATCGCAATGCCCGGTGGCGCGCACGGCCCGGGCGCGTTCCACATTCAGCCCCCCAATGGCGCAGACAGGCACCGGGCAGACGGCAGCAAGTTCACCCCACTTCTGCACCCCCAGCTCAGTGGGCGCATCATCCTTGGAGATGGTGGGAAATACCGGTCCGCAGCCCACATAATCCACAAGCTCCGGATTCACAGCTGCCATTTCTGACTCATTGGTGACGGTAAGCCCCAGAATCTTATCCGGACCAATCAACGCGCGAGCCTGCTCCACTGGCATGTCATCCTGGCCGATGTGAATACCATCGGCATCAATTTCCACAGCAAGCTCCACATCATCGTTGATAATGAGCGGCACCCCTGCCCCACGCAGAAAATCGCGCAGGGGCAGCACCTCGGTCAGCATAGTGGCGTGGTCTGAATTCTCGCGGCGGTACTGCACAATGCTAACCCCGCCGACCACGGCGCGGCGCACCGTTTCCAGCAAACCATAGCGGCAACGCTCCGGCGCATCTGTCACGAGGTACAAATTCAAGTCAAAACTCTTATTCATGGGAGAAAAGCGGTGTGGAGTAATAGCGGTCTGCTCCATCAGGCATAATGACCACGATATTCTTCCCCTCCCATTCCGGGCGGGTAGCCAGCTGCATGGCTGCCCACAAAGCAGCCCCGGACGAAATACCGACCAGCACACCTTCCAGGCGCCCCAGTTCACGTGCGATACGCAGAGGAGTATCATTATCAACAGAAATAACCTCATCATACACGCTGCAATCCAGCGTTTCAGGAATAAAATTGGCACCGATGCCCTGAATAGCATGCGGTCCGGCCACGCCACCCGTCAGCAGCGGGGATGCAGCCGGTTGCACCGCCGCCACATGAACGGCAGGGTTCTGTTCCTTCAGATACCGCCCTGTGCCGGATATAGTGCCACCCGTCCCCACACCAGCTACAAGCGCATCTACCTTTCCATCACAATCAGCCCAGATTTCCGGGCCTGTGGTAGCATAATGAGCCGCAGGATTAGCCGGATTTGAAAACTGCCCGGCTACAATGGCACCGGGAATAGTGCGGGCCAATTCCTCTGCCTTATCCACAGCACCCTGCATGCCAAGAGCACCAGAGGTGAGCACCACCTCTGCACCGTAGGCCCTGACCAGGTTCCGGCGCTCCACACTCATGGTGTCAGGCATGGTAAGAATCACACGGTATCCTTTCGTGCAGCCAATGGCAGCCAGACCGATACCAGTATTCCCGCTGGTGGGTTCCACAATGGTGCCACCTGGCTGCAACCGGCCACTGGCCTCCGCATCCTCAATAATACTGAGAGCCACGCGGTCTTTCACCGAACCGGCAGGATTGTTCATCTCCAATTTCAGGAACAACCGGGACTTCAAACCATGTGCACGGCTGAAATTCCGCACCTCCAGCAGGGGTGTTTTCCCCACCATCTCCGAAACGGCACTGTGTATTTTCATATAATTATGAACCCTTCCCGGGTAGAAATGTTGAATCAATCCCCTGTCGGAGAGGCGCCTTGCTGCAGCGCCTCCGCAAACGATGCAGGAAGCCCCGTGCGGGCAATCTTATTACCCGCCTCAGCCACATCGTACGCCACTCGGCGCAGGTGCAGAGTCGCAGTCTCCGGGCAATACAAAGCATAAGCTGCACGCCAGTCCAGGTCGCGCGGCTGCCCCACAGAGCCAGGGTTTATCAGGAAACGGCAATCGCTGGGCAAATGCAGCGTAAAATCCCCACGCTCATCATACCGGATTTCAACTTTCTCCACTTGCCCTTTGTGAAGCCGGAAAATCGTAGCCCGGTGTGTGTGCCCGTAGAAAGAAATTCTATTCTTGACAGAAGAAAATACCTTGCGGGCCTCATTCACATTGGCGATGCGGCCCCAACGCTTCGGAGCCTCAGGCGTTGCATGCCCCAGCATGCAATCCTGCCAGGCCGTATGATTCGGCAGGCGGCGCAACCAGCTCAACTGCTCCGGGCTGAGCATATCCTGCGTGCGGTCCATCATTTCCATATACATGGGAACACCGAACACGGCACGATCCACTAATGCGGCCTCGTGATTTCCCTGCACGGCAGCCAGGAGATGCGGCTGCACCAACGAGAGGCATTCGGACGGGTTGCCATTGAAACCGATATAATCACCCAGTCCCAGAATACCTTCAGCACCGTGGGACTTCATATCGTCCAGCACAGCCTGTAAAGCTTCCAGGTTAGCATGAATATCGGAAAGAACAGCAACCAGCACCGTTTAACCCTCCTTGAGCAACTGTTGCAAACGCTCCTTGAAGGCGGGTATACCTTCACCCATGGCGGCGGAAATCGGAATTATCTCCACCTTCGGAAAACGCTGGCGAAGAATCTCCAGATTCTCTGCAGAGCATGCATCATCCATCTTGTTGGCAAGAATCACCCACGGGCGGGCTGCCAACTCGTCTGAATACAATTTCACTTCCTTACGCAGGGTCTGAATAGCCTCCACAGGGTCGTGCTCCAGGCCGGTCATATCTACCACGAAAAGCAACAGGTGGCAGCGCATGATATGGCGCAGGAACTCATGCCCCAGGCCACGGTTGTTAGATGCACCCTCAATGATACCCGGAATATCAGCCACAATGCAACGATGATAATCCTCGAACTCCACCACACCGACAATGGGCTGCAGCGTTGTGAACGGATAGCTGGCCACCTTCGGCGTTGCGTTGGAAATAGCGGTGAGCAATGTACTCTTGCCGGCATTCGGGTACCCCACCAGACCAGCATCAGCAATGCGGCGCAGCTCAAAGAAGAACACCCCGCTCTCAGCCTCGGTACCGTACTCAAACTTCAGTGGTGCTTGGTCTGTAGCTGTTCGGAAATGCCAGTTACCACGGCCGCCCTTACCACCCTGGCAAAGCACGAAGCGTTCCCCCGGCTCAGTCAGGTCTGCAATCTGCTCCAGCTCAATGCCATCACCCTCGCGTTCCAACCATGTCGCTTCCTGCATGGTAGCGGCATTGCTGCGGTACACAATCGTACCGGGCGGCACCTTGCCGATAACCGTTCGACCATCCTTGCCGTGCTTACGGGCATGCATGCCGGGCATACCATCCGTTGCCACCAGCTTCGGATCATAGAAATAATTGCGCAGATCATTCGTGCCGGTGCTCACCTCCAGAATCACACTGCCACCATCACCACCGTCGCCGCCATCAGGGCCGCCGCGGGGCACAAACTTCTCGCGCCGGAACGAGGCAAGCCCGTTCCCGCCCTTACCGGCCTTGGCAAAAATTCGAATATTGTCTACGAACATGCCCAGAGATTAGCTTATTTTCACTACATTGGCAAGCCTAAAGCAATAACTCCCGTGCGTTTAAGCTCGACACAGGCACCCCGGCAAGGTAGAATGCACAACAAGTCATGACTCCGGATTCCTCCTCCAGCATTCCACCAAGCGCCCCTATGGCACCAGCCCCCATGGCACCGCCCACTGCCATGCCAAGCCCGCCTATGCCCCCTGCCTTTCCGGCACCCCCCGGAGGCTTCCCTAAGCGTACACCTGCAGCTTCGGTAATGCACAGCCGCCCTGCTGGTGATTTTATGGAAGGAATCCTGGCAGCAGCCCGTGTAGAACCCGTTTCCGATATCGATATTCAGGATTTCCCAGATTCCACCAGCGAACTCGAAGACATCCCACCCTGCCCCATTGCTCCGAAAGAACTTCCAGCTGGAACACTACTACATGGCTACCGCGTTCAGCGCTGCATCGGCGGGGGCGGCTTCGGCGTAACCTATCTGGCTCAGGAATCCTTGCTCAACCGAGACGTCGTCATCAAGGAAAGCTTCCCGGATTCGCTCTGCTACCGCCATGAAGGCTCGCTCGATGTCTGCATGCACAACCCGGAAGAAGGCCAGGAACGCTATGAGTGGGCCAGAAACAACTTCCTGCGCGAAGTCCGACTGCTGGCTACTCTCGACCATCCCTGCATTGCCAAAGTCTACTCCTATTTCGAAGAACACGGTACCGCATACTACGTAGTAGAATACATCAACGGCATCTCGCTGGACAAGCTCGCCGCCCAGTACGCCGCAGCAGAACGCCCGATCCCCCAATCCAGCATCTTCGGCCTCATGGTACGTCTCCTTGATGCACTTGACTACATTCACAGCCATCAACTGCTCCACCGTGATATCAAGCCGGACAACATCCTCATCACCCGCGCAGGTCTCCCCGTCATCATCGACTTCGGCGCCGCGCGCGAAGCCTACGGCGACCTGGGCGAAAACATCGTGGAAACTCCTGGCTTCAGTCCCGCAGAACAAGGCAGCACCAGTGGAAACATGGGCCCATGGACAGACATATACGCCCTGGGAGCCACCCTGTACTACACACTCACCGGCACCTGCCTTCCCCCAGCCAAACAACGCGAAATCTACGACACTGCGGATCCCCTGAGCAGTAATCCCGCCCTCATTTCCACCTATCATCCCATCCTGCTAGCCTCCATCGACCGCGCCATTTCCCCACGCCCGGAAAAGCGCTACCAATCAGCCAGCGAATGGATACATGACCTCGCTGCAACACATTTATAAGAAGTCATCCCGTTTTCCACCCCCACGAGCAGCCGCCAGCATCATCATCGGAACACGGGACTTTAGTCCCGAAAACATAACCGGAGATGGACAGAAGTCCCTCGCTCCGAAAGATTCCGCAGAACTTTCGTTCTGCGGACTTTATTACCCCCTTGTCTCGGCGTAGCTGCGCAGCAGCGAAGACGGATGGCAGCTATCTACCCTGCCCCGGCACGGGGCGAAGACGGAAGTCCCAACACTGAGCGGCCTCTTGCTTCCCTATGAATGGCACTTTATTCTTCACTCTACCATCGGGAAAACGAAATCCAGCCTGCGGCTGGACGAAATCCTGCTCCGCAGGTCTAAATCCTCTCTCCGTTCGGTCGAAATTTGCGGGTGCGGCCCGCAAACGATGAAGCCCCGAAACCTTTTCGGTTTCGGGGCTTCATTTACCCTGGCAGCTATCTACTCTCGCGGGACCTGTCGTCCGACTACCATCGACGTGCTGATGTTTCACTTCCGGGTTCGGAATGGGACCGGGTGGGGCCATCAGGCTATGACCACCAGGTTTCAGGGAGCTCTGCGTTTCCTTGCTGCTCGCTGCTTACCTCGGTAATCATCTGCGCTTGCGGCTTGCTGTTTTGTGTGCTGGCTGCCATGGGCAGCAGGCTGACATCCGCGTGGCTTTGGGTTTTGCGTTTTCCTTGTCTTGCACTCACTCTCGGTTACATTCGATTCAAGCAGAAATTGCTTGTCACCGGGGTGTTTGTATAAGGTCTGTTGGATGTTAGTAGTGCTCGGCTCAATACATTACTGCAATTACACCTGCACCCTATCAACGTGGTCGTCTTCCACGCTCCTATAGGGAGAACTCATCTTGGGAGGGACTTGGCGCTTAGATGCTTTCAGCGCTTATTCCTTCCGCACTTAGCTACCCGGCCGTGCTC